>NZ_CAXCAM010000016.1:0-64841 GCF_963980585.1 uncultured Ilumatobacter sp. | reverse complement strand
ACTCTGCCAATGGCGTTGATGTCGTTCCCTGCCCGCCTCGAATCACTCGCGTCGGAAGATCCCGACCGGCCCGCGGTCACCTGCCTCGACAGCTCGCTGACCCGTCGACAATTGCAGTCAGCGGCCACACGACTCGGACGGGAGTTGCAAGGCCTGGGAGTTGGCGTTGGCGACTACGTCACCGTCTCGTTGCCGAATTCGACCGACTGGTTCGTTGCATATGTGGCCTGCTGGATGGTTGGAGCAATACCTCAACCAACGTCCGCGAAGCTCCCACCCCGAGAGCTCGCCGCCATCGTGGAACTTGCCAATTCCAAAGTGGTGATCGGTGCCCCTGATGGCTCTGTTGATCTCCTCCCACCGACCTCGAAGACCCTGCCGCTCGGTCATCAGCCCGATCCGAGTCTCTCCGACGCTCCGCTACCGGACGCAACGTCGCCTGCTTGGAAGGCTCCAACGTCCGGCGGGTCCACCGGCAGACCGAAACTGATCGTGTCAGGCGACCCGGCGGTCTACGACCTCGACCTTCCGCTCCCGCTCGGGTTGCAGCAGGGGGGTGCGCTCATGATGCCTGGGCCGCTGTATCACAACGGTCCTGCGGTGTGGGCGTGTCAGGCACTCCTCGCCGGCAACCACGTCGTGCTGCTGCCTCGATTCGATGCCGAGTCGACACTTGCGTCGATCGAGGCCCATCGATGTGATGTGGCGTACATGGTCCCGACGATGATGAAGCGCATCCTCCGCCTCGACGACGACGTGCGCTTGGGGTTCGACCTCTCCTCGCTGCGAGTGGTGTGGCACCTCGCCGAGCCCTGCCCTGCGTGGCTGAAGCAAGCCTGGATTGATTGGCTGGGAGCGGAGCGCATCTTCGAGCTGTATGCGGGCACCGAAGCCCAGGCGGTCACGACCATCACCGGGACCGAGTGGCTGGAACACCGCGGCTCAGTCGGCCGCGTCACGACTGGCGAAATGAAGATCTGCGACGACGACGGCAACGACCTCCCCGCGGGCAAGGAAGGCGAGGTGTGGATGCGATCTGAACGGGAGGCGCCGACGTATCAGTATCTCGGCGCAGAGGCCAAGACCTTGGATGGAGGTTGGGAATCGCTCGGCGACATCGGCTGGTTCGACGCTGACGGGTATCTGTATCTCGGCGATCGCGTCGCCGACATGATCCTGAGCGGGGGCGCAAACATCTATCCAGCTGAGGTCGAGCACGCTCTCAATGAACACCCGGACGTTCATTCTTGCGCCGTGATCGGGCTTCCGAACGACGATCGAGGCAATGACGTCCACGCCATCGTCGAGGCTGATGAGGCTGTCATCGCGCGACCGGACCTGCTGGGCTTTCTGGCCGAACGGCTAGCGGCATACAAACTGCCGCGCTCGGTCGAGTATGTCGACAACCCGCTCAGAGACGACGCTGGCAAGGTCCGCCGTTCAGTGCTTCGCTCCGAACGGCTGAGCGCCTGAAGCTCAGACCGCGGGGGCGAACGACGACTGGTACTGCGGCGTCGTATTCCCGCAATCATCGATTGCCTTGATATAGGGATACGGGTTCACCGCAGCTCCACCTCCGGGATGAATCTCGAAGTGCAGGTGTGCCGTTGAGCTACTGCCCGTGTTGCCCACGAAGCCGATGACGTCACCAGCTTGGACCTTCGTGCCGACCTCGATGCCTGGAGCGAATCCACTCATGTGCAAGTACGTGAAGTACGTCCCGTCATCCTGAGCGACACGCAAACCATTGCCGGACAATGCGCCAGGCTGATCCCAGTACTGCTTGCTGATCGTGCCGTCAACGACGGCGTAGAGGAGCTTGCCTTCGGCGGCGATGATGTCAACGCCCACATGCAAGCGACCGCCCCCACGAGGGGCGTGCCACGTGTTGCCGAAATAGCACTGGCCTTGGATCGGGAAGCGCTCCATCACGACGTTGCTCGACGACGGCGGGGGAGTGGCGCTCGACGCATCCAAGCCCATCTTCTCGGCCGTTTCCTGAGTGATGGTTCCCGTCACCGTCAGCCCATGGGTCTCTTGGAACTTCGTGATCGCCGAGGCCGTCGCGTTGCCGAACGAGCCGTCTGCGCCCCCGAAGACGTTGATCTTCGAGTCGATGAGAATCTGCTGCATCACACGCACGCGCTCGCTCGTTTCCCCCTTGACCGGGAAACCCTCCGGCGTTCCGGCGAACCCATTGGGTCCCGACGATGGGGCGCTCGCCGGAGTTGACACACCGAGGTTGAGGATCTGCGCCCCCTGCTTGGTGAGCACGCCGGTTCGAGCGATGCCGTTCATGCCCTGGAATGCCAGCAAGGACGACTTGGTCGCATTGCCGAAGATGCCGTCGGCGCCACCACGAACCACCAGTCCTGTATCCATCAGTGCGCTCTGGAGATCTTTCACCCTGTCGCCCTTCGCGCCGACCGCGAGGCCGATGTACGGATTGCCTGACACCACCGCTGGGGGAGCGGCAGGTGCGGCGGGCGCCGCTGGAGCATTGCCGAGCGCAAGCTGCGCTGCCGTTGCATCGTCGACTTCGCCGGAGGCAGCCAAACCATTGCCCTGCTGGTACGAGAGCAGCGCACCTTTGGTCGCGTTACCGAACACGCCGTCTGCACCGCCGCGGACGTTGATACCCGACGCGATCAACGCGGCCTGAACGTCTTTGACGAGGGGCCCACGGGCGCCGACTTTGAGACCGACATAGGGATTCGCTGCCGTCGGGGACTCGGCCGCCGCAGGAGGAGCCGGGGGAGCCGGAGCGGCCGGAGCAGCGCCAAGGCCGAGCTTGGCTGCTGTTGCCTCGAAGACCACACCAGTGACACCCAAACCGTTGGCCTGTTGGTAGGACACGAGTGCTGACTTCGTCGCAGCACCGAAGACACCGTCGGCGCCGCCACGGACATTCACACCCGCAGCCATCAGCGCCGACTGGAGATCCTTGACGAGGCTGCTGCGGGCACCTTGGGCAAGGCCCACGTACGGATTTGCCGCAGGCGGGGTCGCGGTGGCAGGCGGGGTCGGGGCGGCCGGGGGAGTTGTCGTGGCAGCTCCGGACAGCCCGAGCCTCGCCGCTGTTGCTGCGTCGACGATGCCCGAAACGGGCAGACCGTTCCAGCGTTGGTAGTTCGAAACGGCGGTCTTTGTGCTCGACCCGAACACGCCGTCGGCGCCTCCTGGCACATACACACCGGCAGCTGACAGTTTCTGCTGCAGCTCCTTCACCGCATCGCCGCTCGCTCCTTGTTGCAGACCATTCACCGCCGTTGAGGCAGGGGAATCTCCGGCATCGATCCGCGTCAGCCCGAGAGCAGCTGCGGTCGCTTCATCAACTTCACCACTCTGGGCAATTCCCTCTCGACCCTGAAAGTCGATGACTGCGCTCCTTGTTGCGGGACCGAACTTGCCATCAGCACCACCGGGGACCGGGACACCAGCCGCCAGCAGCGCGTTCTGCACTGCCTTCACCTCAACACCCGCAGCGCCCTGCCGCAAGCCGACCAGGCTCTGCGCCAGGATTGGCGACCGCGTGGGCGAGGGGAGCGCGTGAGCGGCATCTCCCATCGCCGACCAGCCCACACCGACCACGAGTGCGCCGCAGGCGCTGCGCACCAGAGCGCGCCGGACGCGATGAGATCGAGGCATCTGGATGTTTGGGGTCACTGGTTTCGTCATGATCGACCTCGTCCGTGCATATATGACTCATCGGTCGAACCACACCGCATATGAAGCCCTGCGGTGAAGATCGCGACCGAATGCTCCGATCAATTTCGGCGCATTTGCCATGGTCGTCCGTCGGACATGACCCAAACCGCCTGGTCAGGCACCCCGAGACGATTCGCAGACGTTGTCTTGACAGTTCCCAGAGGATATGTCCCTCGCGTGACAACTGATTGACATAACGACAATTATCGGCGACCTGCTGGAACTGGGCTCGAGGCGCAGCCCGTTCCTGCCCGGCCGAGAACGTCCCGATCGCATGCAGCCTTCGAGCGGTTCTCAGTCGCCGCTCGCCTTTCTTTGGCGAGCCCACCGCATGAAGCCGCTGCGCGACTGATCGGCTGCCACCCAGAGCTCTGCGCGTCAGCGCCTCCCACAACGACCCAGCCGAAAAACGACCTCGCGCAACGTGCCCCCCGTCGCGGCGTCCCAGGCATGGAGCGCGCCATGCTTTGAGCCATTACGTCATGACGTTATTCAGCGGTACTGCTGGGTGCGGAGAATTGGACGTCACGCAATGGTTGCGCCGCGTCCAAGAGCCACTTGAGGATGTCTTCGAGGTCGCGAACCGTCCGTTGACCACTGGCAGCCAGATCTCGCTCCGTGTCCTCGATCGCGCACGTCAAGGCGTAGATGTCGTCGTGCAGGCGGTCAAGTTCGTCGCGCGTCACGACTAACTCATTCTCGCTCAGTTCCAGTTCGCGCGCTCGTTGATGCGAGACCCAGTCCCACTGCCGGCATCGCTGGCTACAGAACAGCTTCGGACGGCCAGGGCCGCTGCGCGGCGGAAGGACTCGGCGGCACCACCGACAATGACGCGCCCCATCGCCCCCCGCTTCCCCAGCACCAGTCAGCGTGACCATTTTCGTCATGACGAAAAAGCTACTCGACCCAGCCGATCCGTTCGTTCCAATGCGCAGATCGTCTGAGAGACTGCGCCCATGACGTCAACCGAACACGCCGCGGCCATGCCAGCAGCCCCTCATCGCTCTTTTGCCAGTGACAACGCCGCCGGTATCCATCCCACTGTTCTGCAGGCCATTGTCGAAGCCAATGAGGGCCACGCGCTCGCCTACGGCCAGGATGACCACACCGCGCGCTGCGAGAACGCATTCCGTGAACTGTTCGACGCTGACGTCGTCACTCGTTTGACGTTCAACGGAACGGGCGCAAACATCGTTGCACTTGCCAACATGCTCGGATCGCTGCAGGGGCCCCATCATGCCGTGGTGTGCACCGACTGGGCCCATATCTCTGTCGATGAGACCGGCGCACCAGAGCGAACTCTCGGCACAAAGCTGATCGAGATCCCCTCCCCTGGCGCCAAGCTCACACCTGAACTGCTGCAGACCGTCGCGCATCTGCAAGGCGTGCAGCATCACGTGCAGCCGGGCATCGTGTCGATCACCCAGGCCACTGAACTCGGCACGCTCTACACCGCCGACGAGATCGGTGCGCTCTGCGATCATGCTCACGGCATGGGCCTGCTCGTCCATCTCGACGGGGCCAGGATCGCCAATGCCACCGCAGCGCTTGGTGGCACCCGTGAAGCGTTGCGCTCCTTCACGATTGATGCCGGCGTCGATGTCGTGAGCTTTGGGGGCACCAAGAATGGACTCCTCGGCGCCGAGGCCGTCATCTTCCTCAACCCGGTCCTCGCTGTCGGTTCGGAGTACACCCGCAAGCAGGTCACGCAGTTGCCCTCGAAAATGAGGTACCTCGCCGCTCAGTTCAACGCCGCACTCCACGACGACTTGTGGCTGACCATGGCCACGCACGCCAACGAGATGGCCACGGAGCTGTATCAGCTTGTCGCTGCGATCGACGGAGTCACACCAGGACCATCGCCAGAGGTCAACAGCGTTTTCCCCACGCTCGCTCCCGACATGATCGAACCGCTCCGCGACTGGTGCTTCTTCTGGGACTGGGACGCCTCGGTCCACCAGGTGCGCTGGATGACGGCCTGGGACACAACGCCTCAGGACGTCAAGACGTTCGCGGACGGCGTCGCAACCCTGCTCTCGAACTGAGCCGACTGCTCCTCAGAAAAAGGTTGTCGAGTACAATTGACTCGTCAGTCGATTCGGTTTATTGTCTGTCGACGCAGGGCACAGAACACCGTGCTGAGCAGGGGGATTCCGCACATCGACCGCACTCTTGGGGGGCGCAGCTATGGCCGTCATCGACATCAACGACCGCATCGAGACCGAAAACGACTGGATGCAAGCTGGGGCCTGCAAGGGTCTGACTCATCTGTTCTTCCCTTCCGCCGCCGAGCGCCCGCAAGCACGCGAGCGCCGCGAAGCAGCCGCCAAGGAAGTCTGCACGAGCTGCTCGGTTCGTATCGACTGCATGGATTTCGCTCGCGAGCAGCACGAATACGGCTTCTGGGGTGGCGAGTCCGAAGATGAGCGCCACGCCGCCGGCTACCGCCTCATCGCCCCCATTGGGGTGCGCGCCCGTTCAGCGAGCTGATGCACGCGGCGCTCGCCGTCTACGCTGCGGTCCGTGTTCGACGTCACCGTCCTCGGGAGTGCAAATCTTGACCTCGTCGTTCGAACTGAACGGCACCCTTCGCCAGGTGAAACCGTCCTCGGCGATGACTTCGCCGAATACCCCGGCGGCAAAGGGCTGAATCAGGCAGTCGCTGCGGCCCGCGCCGGGGCGTCGACATCCTTCGTCGGCGCCATCGGAACCGATGACGCCGGGCGCACGCTGCGCTCAGTTGCTGAGATCGAAGGAATCGACCTCTCGCAGTTCGTCGACCGCGACAATGTGCCGACCGGCCGGGCGCTCATCACTGTCGATCACCGCGGCGAGAACAGCATCGTGGTGGTCCCGGGTGCCAACGCCACGGTGGTCGCTCCCGCCTCGATCTCCGCGCTGGTCGTGCTCTGCCAACTCGAGGTCCCACTCGATGCAGTCACCCATGCCTTCCGTGCCGGGCGCGCCCGAGGTGCGACCACCATCCTCAACCCGGCGCCCGCCATCCAACTTCCCATCGAATTGCTCCGTCTCTGCGACATCGTGGTGCCGAACGAACACGAAGTCGGTCTGCTCGGCGGCGTCGAGGCGCTATTCGATGCTGGCGTCGCCACCGTGGTGACCACGCGCGGCGAGCAGGGCATCGAAATCCACACAGCAGCGGGTGAACAACATCAGATCCCCGCGCCTCGCGTTCCCGTCGTTGACACCACGGGGGCCGGCGACACGTTCTGCGGGGCGCTCTCTGCGCGGTTGGCGCATGGGGCGTCGATCACCGACGCCGCAGAGTGGGCAGTTGCCGCGAGCGCTCTTGCCGTTGGTCGACCTGGCGCGATCCCGTCGATTCCCGACGCGGGGGCGACCCGGCGGTTGCTGGACCAACTCAGTTCCTGAGCGAGATCGCTGCCCAACCGTCCTCGGTGACAGTGTCAATCACAACGAGCGGCGCAAGCGCATCAAGCACGTGCTGGTGATTCTCGGCCAAGATCCCGCTGATGATCAACGTGCCGGCCACGGCGGTGAGCCGACGCAGGTCCGGGGCAAGGGCGACGAGCACGGGGGCCAAAATGTTGGCCACGACGACGTCGAACGGACCCTCGATGGAGTCGAGCATCGCCATGTCGACGTCGATCTGACCGGCGACGCCGTTGAGGGCGGCGTTGGCCTGGGTCGCCTCCACCGCACCGGCAGAAATGTCGGTGGAGCGAATGGTCTCGACGCCGCGCTGGGCCGCGAGCACACCGAGGACGCCCGATCCGCAACCAACATCAAGCAACGTGGCTGGTTCGGCAACGTCGAGATGCTCCGACAACAGCCGCAACGTGAGCTTCGTCGTCTGATGGTCGCCGAGCCCGAACGAACTTGCCGGCTCGATCAACGTGACGTGTACTGCCGCTCCCACATCTGCATCGCCGAGCTTCCACGCCGGCACCACGACACCAGTCGTTCGGTACCAGGTGGGAGCGACATGATCTCGCCAGGTTTCGTCAGGCGCAACGACGTCGGCCGCCCGCCATGTCCAGTGCGGTTCAAGCATCGCGACGGCTCGCTCGATGGCCGCGCCGGTGCTGCCCACCGACGTCCAAAGCTCGATCAGCCCATCGACCTCATCGCTGAGACCAACTGCCTCGACACCCATCTGCCAGAGTCGGTCTGCGGCGATGTCTTGCTCAGCCACCGGAACCGTCACATGGAACGTCTTGTTGCTCACGGTCACAGTCTGGCGGTCAATCGAGGCGACGCATGTCAGTGCGGTACACCTCGATGCGCTCGAGATACGCCGCCGACGCCATCTTGATGTCGTCGACCCGAGCCCGATCCGGCTTGATCTGAGCCGGGGACCCGACCGCCATGGCCCCGGACGGCACTTCGATGTCTTGGAGCACCACGGAGTTTGCCGCAACGATCGAACCCGACCTGATCAGGGCGCGATGGAGCACTTGCGCGTGATTGCCAATCAGTACGTCGTCCTCAAGCGTGCAGCCTTCGAGATGAATGCCATGCCCCAGGACGCAGTTGTCCCCGACGACCGTCGGCCACATCGGTGTCGTGTGCAGTACGGAGGTGTCTTGGACCGACGTTCCCGAGCCGATCTCGATGTGGCCGCCGTCGCCGCGTAAAACAGCACATGGCCAAATCGATGATCGCGGGCCGATTCGAACATCACCGATGATGACTGCGTCAGGATGAACCCAGGCCTCGCTACTGATCGTGGGTTCGAGATCGCCGAGGGCGTAGATGGGCATCGCCGCACGATAGGCACATCCGGCGATCCGAGCGAAGTTGTGAACGCGGATCGGGAAGTTCAACCCGATACGTTAGTTGGTCTATGCCCCGCAGGATTGACATCGAACTCACGAGCGCGCTCTCGGACGGTTCTTGGACATGGCGCAAAGCCGGAGCCCTCAAGCCGAAAGGTACGGTCGAAGCATCGATCTTGCCCGACGGGGTGCAGGTCGGTGACGAACTCAAAGTCGAAGCCGAGCAGATGCTCGACGGCATGGAGATTCTTTCAGTCGTGAAGGGCCGCGAGAAAGCTGCCCGCACCGATCTGCTCGAATTCATTCCTGACGACAAGCCGTTTGAGGCAGTGATCGAAACTCGCGCCAAGCGCGGACGCGGGGATCGCGACGGCGACGGGCGCGGTCGTGGCCGCGACGGCGACCGACCACGCGGTCGCGACGGTGGGCGTGGCCGTGACGGCGCTGCCCCACGTGGCCGTGACGGCGACAAGCCCAAGCGCGAAGGTGGCCGCGATGGCGACAAGCGCGAACGCACCGAGCGCCCGAAGCGTCCCCATTTCGAAGCTCCACCCGAGGTTCCGCAGCGGCCCAAGCCGAAGCGTCTCCGCCCCGGCAAAGCTCGCACTCAAGAGGTGCTTGCAGCCGTGCCCGAAGAGCAGCGCCCCATTGCCGAGCTCGCGCTCCAGGGCATGTCTGCCGTGCGCAACCGCGTCAAAGAAGAGAACGCCAAGCTCAAGGCCGACGGCAAGCCGGAGATGCCCGAGGCGAGCATCACCAAGATGGCCGAGGAGATGCTTCCCAAGTTGCGTGTTGCCGACTGGCTCGACCGAGCCGAGGCGGCTCAGCGCCAGATGCAACACCTCGATCTGCGCGATCTGCGCAGTGTCGTGGCAGCAAGTGATGACTCGATGGTCGCTCGTGACGAGTCGACCAGGGCAATCGCCGAAGAACTCAAGGCCTCTCTGGTCACCAAGCAGACCGAAGAGATGGCGCACTGGCTCGAAGACGTCGACGCTGCGCTGACTGTCGGCCGCGTGATCCGAGCGCTCCGTCTCTCGTCGCAGCCGCCGAAGGCCGGCGTCATGTTCCCGCCCCAGCTCGCCAAGCGACTCGGAGAGGCAGCGACGGCCTCGCTGCTTCCAGAGGATTCAGGCGACCGCTGGTCGGCCGTGCTCGAAGCAGCGGCGTTCTCGCCGGTCCGGGCGCTCGTCATGCCGACCGTTCCACCGACCACAATCACTGATGACCTGAAAAAGACGGTGCTGCGCCTCGGCCCGCTCCTCCCCCAGATCGCATCGCTGATCGGCGTCGAGGTACCAAAGGATGCGAAGCGCCCCAAGCCGCTCCGTCCCACGAGCCGCAAAGATCAGAAGAAGGCCCGTGACGAAAAGCGTCCGAGCGACAAGCGCGAAGGCGGCGACAAGCGACAGGGCGGCGGACGTGACGACAGGGGCGGCCGCGACAGCCGCAACGATCGTGGCTCACGCCCTCCCAAGGATCGGCCCAAGGGCATGCGTGACATCGCCACGGTCATGAAGGCCAAGCAGGAAGCCGAGCAGGCCGCAGCAGCTGCCGCTGAAGAGGCCGCAGCAACAGCGGCGGCGGAAGCAGCAGCGCAGGCCGAGCAAGACGCTGCCGCTTCTGCCGAGTCCGACGCAACCGCGGCCGAAGTGACAGACAACTCTGCCAACGACGCAGAGACTCCGTCTACCGACGCAATCTCGGCAGAAGCTTCAGATGCTTCAGATGCACCAGCCGCAGAGAGCGCACCCGACTCAGAGTCATCGGACGCCGCCGACAGCTGACGCCCGCCAGCTGGCTCTCAGCGGCTCGGGCCGCGTACGGTGTTTGGCCATGTCTGACATCGTCACCTACGAAGCCAACGGCCGCATCGCGGTCATCACACTGAACCGCCCCGAGGCTCGAAACGCCGTCAACGGCGACGTCGCCGAGGGACTTGAAGCCGCCATTGACCGGCTTGAAGCTGACGATGCTGTGTGGGTGGGCATTATCCAGGCCAACACCGAGGGGCAGTCCCGTCCAGTCTTCTGCGCGGGCGCAGACCTGAAAGCCATCAACTCCGGTGATGCTGCGCGGCTGAACACTGAACGGGGCGGCTTCGCCGGTTTCGTCTACCGCGAACGCCGCAAACCAGTCATCGTTGCCGTCGATGGTCTTGCGACTGCCGGCGGGTGTGAAATCGTGCTCGCCGCAGACCTCGTCGTCGCGAGCACTCAATCTGCTTTTGGGCTCGCAGAGGTCAAGCGCAACCTCATCGCCGGAGCTGGTGGTCTCTTTCGACTCCCCCGCGCCATCGGCCAGGCCGCGGCTATGGAGGCCATTCTGACCGGTGAGCCCATTCCGGCGGAACGGGCATTCAGTCTCGGACTCGTGTCACGACTCGCAGCGCCCGGCGAGGCTCTGGCTGAAGCGACCAAGCTTGCCGAACAGATCAGCCAGTCTGCCCCAATGGCGGTTTGGGAGAGCCGCCAGGTCGTACTGGCAGCCGCCTACGAAGACGATGCAACGCTGAAGAAGATGACCAACGATGCAATGCGCAAGGTGATGTCGTCAGAGGACCTCAAGGAAGGGTTGACCGCGTTCATCGAAAAGCGTCCGCCGAACTGGCAGGGCCGCTGATTCAGAGTCGTTTATACGTGGTGATCAAGCGAGCGACGATTCCGGCACGCTCGTAGAGGTTCTTGGTGTGGCGATCCCCCGGGAGCGCTTGCCCCTCGACCGCTTCAGCACCGCGCTCGACTGCTCCGGCAATGGCTGCAGCGAGCATTCCATCGCCAAAGCCAAGTTCCCGAGCCTCGGGTGTCACCCACACCTGATCAACACGCACAATGTGGTCTGGCCCGAGCACTGCAACGAGGTAGCCCACGACGACCCGCTCAATGTGTGCGACCCACACGTCGGCGGTCAGGCAGCGTTCTGTCCACGCTGCGCCAACTTCTGGATGTTCGATCAGCCAGCGTTCGCCACCGCGCTGGCCGATCAGGGCAGCGCGAGCCTCACGTTCGAGCAGTCCGATCTGATCGATGTCATCGGCGTCATCGCTCGCTGCTCGGCGCACCGTGGGGTCGAGCACGTCAGACCGCTTTCAATTGGAGAATTTTGCCCAACACGGTGCGCCGGTGTCGATGTGCCATCTCATATGCCTCAAGGGCATCGAGTTCGTTCGGGGTCAGTCCGGACAGCTTGCTCACGATGTGCGAAGCCGGCAGTTGGTCATAGTCGGGCAGCGCCAATTCGGCAGGGCCCGGAACCGGTTCGGGTGTGTGTTCGTCTGCGGCTTCGTCATGCGCGTCGCCCGGTCCGTCGTCCGGCTCGGGTACGTGTTGGCGTTCCGACTCTGAGCCGGCGGCAGGCGGCGCGAGTCGTCGGCGCAGCTCGCTGGCGCCCTGATCAACGGCCATCTTCCCGATAAACCGCGCAAAAACAATCTGCTGGCGCGCCTTGTTGACCGTCCCTGGGAAGTTGTCGACCAGTTGCGCTCCGAGGCCGATCGGGGCGTAGAACGCCGCGGCAATCGCCCGCTCAGCGGGCGTTGGAGCTGACGATGCCATCGAGCCCAGCGCTCAGGAAAAGATCGGGCAGTCGTCGTCGCCGACGGGGCAGTTCGGGGCAGACGACTTGACGAGAAGGAAACAAGAGCTGCAGAGCTGCTCGTTCTGCTGCTTCGGCTGGAGGCGTTCATCACCTTCGCCCTTGGGCTCTGGCTCGTCCGCTTCTTCCTCTTCGTCGTCCGCTGCCACGAGACGATCTTTCAGAATCTTGTCGAGATCCTCTTCGACGTCGTCGTCAAGTAGCTCGTCGTCATCGTCGTCATCATCATCGGCAGCTTTACGCTTCGTCTTCGGCGCGTCTTTTTCTGCCTCGTCGTCGTCGTCGACGACATCGTCATCGTCGTCGTCAGCAGGCACCGCGCCGTCGTCATCGTCGTCCAGGTCGTCGGCGTCGACGTCGACATCGACGTCCTCAGCTTCTTCTTCAACCTCTTCGACTTCTGCTTCGTTGATCTCGTCTTCAGCCATGTTGCCGTTGTCGCCGTTCGATCTCGTTCTGATGACCCTCGCTCTTGCGAGGACCGTTGCGGGCGGAGCATACGCTTGCTGATGACATGAGGTCGGCTACCAAACTTGTGACACCGGTCACAAGTACATCTTTCAGGTCTCCGCAGCGTCTCGACGGGCCTCAGCACGACGCTCCGCCTCGAGCCGCTCCAACTCGGGGGCCTCATTCGTCATGTGATTCATGGTGGCTGCAATTGCGTGATGACCGGCTTGCTCACCGATCAGGCGGTGCATCTCGAGTGCCACGCGGCGATACGACGGGTGGCCTTGCGGCGACGACCGCAATTCGAGCATGTGCATTGCCTCGCGGGCGTTGAATTGCATGTTGTAACGCATGCGATAGGCCATTGAAACGGCATAGGGCGCCTGCTCGGAGAACTCCGGGTTCAATGCGTCATACAGCCCGGCAGAGCGATGCATCGCTTCGTCGAACTGGTCACCAACGCCAGCTTCGTCAACCAATTCAGGCCGCGTGTAGCCGTGGTTGGGAGTGAGCCGCTGCCATTCAATGGTGAGCATGCGATGGCGCTGCATGTCGCGGAACGCTCCGTAGTCGCTGAGCACATCGAATCGGTAGAAGCTGCGCTCGAACGCTCGACCTGGCTTATGCCGACGGTTGTCGCGTTCTCCGACATAGGCACGCATCAGCGAAACCTTCTCATCGATGCCGAGTTGACGGACCTTCTCGATGAGTTGGTGCTCAGGGAGTGACGAGTGGGAGTAACAGATGGCGGCGAGGATCTTGTCCTCAGCATCAGGGTCAAAGTCGACAAGTTCAACCTCAGGAGCAACCTCAACCGGGGACGTACCGAAGAGGTCGTTGACAATCGCCGACGTGTCGGTGCGGGTCGACGCCAGGTATTCGCTCCAGCGGCCACCGCGGTCCGGGAGATCGACCCGTCGAAGGAAACTCGGGATCACCTTGCGCAGTTCGTGCAGCATCAGATCGGCATAGTCACGCGCCTCCGGCAGCGCACTGGCTCGCATCCGGAGCAGAAGCGCCTCGAAGGCTTGGCCCGTACCGTAGATTCCGACGTTCGATGTTGCTGCTGCAGGCAAGATGCCACGCACGGCGTCGAGCGCCTTGGCCTTGGTCGCCGTGCGGTAGACAAACTCGCTGCTGTCACCACGATCGACTGAATTGCGTACATGCTCAGTGACGAGTTCAGCGCATTGGCTGTAGGCGTCGAAGATGCGGTCGAGGTCGCCGACATAACGAGTGCCGAGCGGCCCCGCCAAAACAGCCGGATCGCGGTAGTACCGGTAGCGGCCGCCGAGCCGTGAGTCATACGCGATGTAGCGGGTGCTCTGTTCGAGGTAGCTCATCAAGCGACCCCACTCGAGCACCTTGGTGAGAATGTTCGACGCCTGCTCGCAGGCAAGGTGTACTCCACCAAGCTGTGCGACTGAATCGTCGCCATAGTCGAAGAAGACCCGCTCGTACAGCTCCTCGGCTCGGTCGAGCCCGACAGTGGCATCGACGGACAGGTCGCCCGAGATGTCGAGGTCGCCGACAAACTCATCGAGGAACAGTCGGCGCAATGATTTCGGGCTCCGGCTATAGCGGGCAAACAACGCGCCCTTCACGACCTCGGGCAAGTTGACGAGCGCGAACACCGGCCCATCAAGGTTGGTGAAGTAACGACGGAGGATGTCGGACTCGCCTGGCGAAAATGACTCTGGGACGTAGACGGCCACGGAGCAGTACTCTACGACCGACCAGGGCCTCAGACAGGGATTCACCCGAGGTTGTACGGTCCGGGCATGGAGCCAGCAGAAATCGCGATCATCGCGATCGTCCTGCTCGCCTTCACAGCGGTCTCGCGGCGACTCGACGCCTCACCCATCACCATGCCCATGGTGTTCGTTGCTGCCGGCGCTCTGCTCTCGGCCAGCGGCATCGTCGGAGTCGCTCCCGAACTTGACGCAATCGCGCTCCTCGCCGAATTGACACTCGCCGTCATCCTGTTCAGCGATGCAACGCGCCTCTCGCTCCCCCGACTTGGCCAGTCGCTGGAACTGCCGGCCCGCCTCCTCGGTATCGGTCTTCCCCTCACCGTGCTGCTCGGCATGGGCCTCAACCTCGTCATCTTCCCCGGATGGCCCGTCGCCCAGGCGCTCCTGCTTGCTGCGATCCTGGCGCCCACCGATGCCGCACTCGGCAGTGCCGTCGTGTCGAATCCCGACGTGCCAGCCCGGGACCGGCTTGCGCTGAACGTCGAGTCTGGCCTGAACGACGGCCTCGTCGTTCCCGTCGTCGCTGTCGCAACCAGCATTGTCGTTGACATGCAACAGTCGTCCGGATCGTGGGTCGGCTTCGTGACCCAGCAAATCGGCATCGGCACGGCAATCGGTCTCGTGCTTGGGCTGCTGGGGATCACCGTGCTGCGGACGACTCGCCACGCGGGCTGGTCGGACGGCAGATACGAGCAGATCGCCACGTTTGGTTTGCCGATCATGGCGTTCACCCTTGCGACGGCGTGGAGCGGCAACGGGTTCATCGCCGCCTTCGTGGCAGGCCTTGCGTTCGGCAGCGGAGGCTTTGCTCGAAACCGCACCAATGACGACATGGAAGGCCCAGAAGACGCCGAACACCTCGCTGAGTTCACCGAGGACGCCGCCGAGCTCCTCGGGGCCGTCACGTTCTTCGTGTTTGGCAATCTCTTTGTCGGCGACGCACTCGGTGACTTCGGTCCGTCGGTGTTCCTCGCGGCGATCGCCAGCCTCACCGTGGTTCGAATCGTGCCGGTCTTCATTGCGCTGTTTCGCTCAGGTTGCGACCCCATGGCGAAGTTGTTCATCGGCTGGTTCGGGCCGCGCGGACTCGCTTCAATCGTCTTCGCCATCTTGTTGCTGGAAGAACTCGAGGAGCGCTCGGAACAAGCCGACCAGCTCGTGGGCGTCATCTCCCTCACCGTCACGTTCTCGGTCGTCTTGCACGGAGCGACCGCTGCCCTGGGCGCGCGGCGCTACGCAGCGCATGCGAGCAGGGCCCGCGCCGCTGCTGTGAACGGCGAGGCCGATGCCGCCATGGACGCCGAGATGGAAGCGATGTTGCCGCGCACCCGCTGGTCGCTCGGTCGCCGTCAGGCGTAGATCGTCGCAGCGTCCGGCTCGACGATGATCTCGACCCGTCTCGCTGACGCCGCCCGAGCGCCGTCAATGCGGACCTGCATTGTCTGATCAAACTCCCACGTTCGCTCACGAAACGACCGAGTCTCGATCTGAGGGTGAGGAACATGCTGATTTCCTGGAAGACGTCGCCGGGCTTCCCAACGCTGTCTCAGTCCGAAGTCAGTATCCCAAGCACAACTCTCAGCGCGGCCGTCGTTTGGATGGCCACGCGCAACCACGTGCCAGTCGCCGACGAATTCGGCGTTCATGATCATCACCACCGGTCCGCGCCACCACCCACCTCTGGCCGCAGGCCATTGGATCAGTACGTGCGCACAGGCGTGTTGGGGTTCGCCATCGTCGAGCGTGACGCGCAGCAGATCGATCGGCAGTTTGAGGACCTGCTCTCGACCAACGGGGTCGCGACCGCCGACGGTTCGGTGCAGGTCACCACCAGTCACCGCGACCGGATGACCGGAGCCGTCCCGGAGCGCAGTGGCGATTGCCGCATCATCGGCGAGATACCGAAGATTGTCAGGTCGGTCGACCGTGGTTCCCCACGGCTGACCCTTCTCGATGGTCATGCCGGTTCGGTTTGCGGCGCGGTCGGCGCAGCGCTGTCGGACACAACGCCGCGGAACGCAGCCTCGGCAGCTTGACCTGCAGCGCGCCGAGTCGCCCGCGACGGGGCAACAATCGCGAGCTGGCGAAGCAGGTCGATGAGCTGGCGGGTTGTTCGAACGAAGTCCCCACCGGTCAGCTCATCGGCGTCGACCACCTCGGCGAATCCTTCGCCTGCCACCCAGGCGTAGGCGATTGCGGCAAAGGTCGGGTCGGGGCCGCGGTGCTCATTGACACCCGCAGAACGTTCGTGCGCTGCCAGGTCCTCACTGATCGCAGCAATTCGCTGCCAGCGGCCGCGGATCTCGTCGTTACTGAACCACGGCCGCGGCGGCGGTTCAGAACTGCGATGTTCGTACACCAGCGTCGAGACAAGGGCAGCGAGATCCGCCGCGCCGAGACCGTCGAGTAGACCGGCCCGGACGACTTCAGCGACGAAAAGGTCAGACTCGTGGAAGATGCGCGCCAACATCTCGCCGTCAGGCGTCAGGTCCCAGTCAGCGACATCGGCGTATCCGTAGGCTTCGAGTACGCCGAGGATCCGATCGAAATCGCGTGCAAGTGTCTGTGTCTTGCCGTGGACGCGTCCCTCGATCTCCGCGACCTCCCGGGCGACGCGGGCAGCTTGTCCGGCAGCCTGCATCCGTTGCTTCAGGTCCGGGTCGCGGGCGACCGGATGCAAATCGGCATTGGCGGTGTCGCGACGCCCTCGACGATTCGAGGGGTTCTGTGGCTGGGCGAGGCTTGTCTTGCGAAGCCGATAGGCGAGCTCCTGGCGAAAGTCCTTGCGATTCGGAGCGAAATTCGGTGGCATCTTGACCGAACCGAGTACAGCGGGAGCCGCATCGAAGTCTTCGACGGTGGCTTGCAAGGAATCGCCGCCCTTGTTGACAACACGCAACCGGGCTCCATCCTTGCGACTCGCACTGGTCATCACCACGACGGGACCACGGTGCTTGCCCTTCATCAGATAGATGACCGTCCCAGGTGCCAGCCGTCTCAAGGCAGCTTCGATCTCTTCAACACGTTCATCACGACCGAATCGGCGCGCCTCCCGCTCGGCGTTGCGCAGCGTGCGATATTCCTCGATGTCGCCCAACGGACTCTTCGCCTCTGCTTGGAGTTCGGCCAGAGCGTGCCGGCGGCGCTCGAGCCGCGCCTGCATCTTCACAATGTCTCGATCGGCCTGGTACTGGGCAAACGAGAGATTGAGAAGATCGTGTGCTCGCTCGCTCTCGTACGTACGAATCAGATTGGCAGCCATGTTGTAGGTCGGCCGGAACGCTGATCGAAGGTGGAACTGCGAGCTGCCTGCAAGCTTGGCAACCTCATCGAATCGCACCCACGGCGACCAGAGCACCACAGCGCTCCCACGGTCATCGATGCCACGTCGCCCAGCCCTTCCCGTGAGCTGGGTGTACTCCCCCGGCGTGAGCTGTTCGTGGTGTTCACCGGTGAACTTGGTGAGCTTCTCGATCACAACGCTGCGTGCCGGCATGTTGATGCCAACAGCGAGAGTTTCGGTGGCGAATACCGCCTTGACGAGACCTTCGATAAAGCAGGCCTCGACAACCTCTTTCATCGGCGGAACCATTCCGGCGTGGTGCGCTGCAACTCCCGCTTCGAGCTGTCGAACAAACTGGTCGTAACCCAACACCGCAAGGTCAGCAGGATCGAGGGCGCCCAGTCGCTCGTCGATGATGACGCGGATCGCAGCTTGCTCGGCCTCGGTTGTCAGGCGTACCCCTGCGTCAACGCATGATTTCGCGGCTTCATCGCACTGATTGCGGCTGAAAATGAAGAAAATCGCCGGCAACATCTGGCGGTCATCGAGCAACTCCAGCGTCTCGACACGTCCAGGCGGGACCAACTTGCGACGGTGCGCTCCTTTGGCGTTGCCCGTGCGATTCGCCTCTTTGCGGCTCTGCCCGGCGCTCGCCCTGGGCGCGTGCCGAATCGCCGACTCGTCAAGCCGCACCGCGTCCCGGTTGACCGCTCCCCCAACGAATGTCGGGAGCAAATGCAGCCGGCCCTCGGTCCGGTCCTTCGCGAGGTATTGGTTGGCCAGTTCAACCGGGCGACGCAACTCGGTGATGGCTTCGGTCGCACCGCGTACGGTGCTGATCCACTCGGCGAGTTCAGCGACGTTGCTCACCGTCGCCGAGAGACACACCAATCGCACATGGTGCGGTAAGTGGATCATCACCTCTTCCCAAACCGGCCCCCGAAACGCGTCCTGAAGAAAGTGCACTTCATCCAACACGACGAGACCGAGATCGTCGAGCGTTCGTGACCGTCCATAGATCATGTTCCGCAGCACTTCGGTGGTCATGACGACAATCGGCGCGTCCCCGTTGATCGAGTTATCACCCGTCAGGAGACCAACCTTGTCTTCGCCGTGGAGAGCGATGAGGTCTCGATACTTCTGGTTCGACAGTGCCTTGACCGGCGCCGTGTAGAAGGCGCGTTTGCCATCACGGATGGTCGCATCGATGCCGTACTCGGCAACAACCGTCTTGCCGCTGCCGGTCGGTGCTGCAACGACGACGTGCTTGCCATCGTCAAGCGCGTCGAACGCCTCGCGCTGGAACCGGTCGATCGGGAACGAGTAGCGAGAAGTCAGCTCATCTCGATCAGCGCGCATGCGGTGGTCCTCAGGCTGCTTCGGGTCGCTTACGCAACACGAGGAACCCGACAAAGATCGCCACGAAGTACAGGAACAGCATCGGCAGCGCCAGCATCATCAAGGTGACCGGATCGCCCGACGGTGTGATCACCGCGGCGAGCACAAAAACTCCAATCGTGGCGTACCGCCAGCTTTTCAGCAGCGTCCGCGGGGTGACCACGTTGACCAATTGGAGAAAGACGAAAAGGACCGGAAGGAGAAAGCCAACTCCAAAGGCAAAGATCATCAGTCCGATCAAACTGATGTAGCTGCTGACCGTGAAGAGTTCTCCAACATCTTCGCCAGCCCAGCCGATGAGGAAGTCGAGGGCTCGGCCGACCGTGATGTAGGCAAGCGTGCCGCCGGCTGCAAACAACACGAGCGAGGACACGACGAACGGAATGGCGTACTTCTTTTCCTTGGCGTGCAGTGCCGGCACGACAAACCGCCAGATCTGCCACAGAATGACCGGCAGCGCCACAATGATGCCCCCGTACATTCCCACCCGAATCCGCGTGGAGAGCCCCTCCGTTGGGGAAGTGATGAACAGGTTCGGGTCGCAGAAGTCCTCGGCCTTGCTCGTGCACAGATCAACGTATGGCTGCTTGAGGAACTCGAGCACCTGATCGTAGAGCGCGATGATGACGACCATTCCGATCAGCACGGCCAGCGCCGAACGAATGATCCGGGTCCGGAGCTCACCGAGATGTTCTGTGAGGGTTTGCGTGTCTTCAGCTGGCTCCGCCACCTGTTCGTCCGCGGTCACGTCGTCTCCGGTGGCGGTGCATCGACAGGCTCATCGGTCGGTGCGGGCGGGGCGAAGGAGTCTGCAGCGCCGACAGGCGGCGCGGTCAGTGACGTCAACGGCGCCGACGCCGGGTCCGGCTGTACCTCGCCGTGCGGCACATGTTCCACCGGGCCACGGGCCATTGATGCAGCGATTTGGTTGATCTTCGTGCCGTTGACCGGCGTGATTTCGTCGACGCCGGCCGGGTCGGAGATGGCCAACGCTTCGTCACTCACCGGAATATCTGGAGTCGCTGCGAGCATCGCGGCGTCCGCCTCTGACCGCAGGCGCGCTTCGTTCTCGGAATCTTCGACCACGCGCGCCGGATCTGCGGCCTTCTTGACGAGGTCAGCGGTCTCGCGCATCTCGCGCATCGGCTCGTCGAGGGCGGACTTCAGTTCGCTCTGAAACCCGTTGCCCATCTTCTTGAGCTCGCCATAGGTTTGGCTGAACTTCCGAATGGCATCAGGCAGCTTTTCGGGACCGAGGACGACGAGGGCGAGGAGCAGGATGACGATGATCTCACTGCCCTGGAGATTGAACACGTCATCGAGTCTACGGGGCTGCCATCATCTGGGCAGTGCAACAGCGTCTCCCCTCCCGCCTTGACCCCCCGATCACCTTCGCGCACCGCGGCGCGCGGGCCCATGCACCGGACAACACGATCGAGGCATTTGCGTTGGCCCTGCGGCTCGGTGCTTCTGGCCTCGAGAGCGATGTCTGGCTCACCTCCGACAGCGTTGCGGTCCTCGATCACGATGGCGTGGTCAAGCGCGGTATGCGCCGCCGCCCGATCAGCGAAGTCGCTCGAGGGGACCTTCCGGAGCACATTCCGACACTCGCTGAGCTCCTCACGACCTGTGGCGTCGGTTATGAGCTGTCACTCGATGTCAAGGATCCCGAGGCAGCAGAGGTGATCGTCGAGGTCATCCAGGCGCACGATCCCGACATGCTCAACCGGACCTGGCTGTGCGAACCCGACTTCGAGCGTTGTCTGCGCTACCGCCCATTACTTCCCAACGTACGCATTCTGAACTCCACCCGGCTGGATCGTTTGCGCGAGGGCCCTGAACGCCGCGCCGCCTCACTCGCCCATCACGGCATCGACGGCATCAACCTGCACCGGATGGATTGGAACGGCGGACTCGCGGCGCTCTTCCACCGTTTCGAGTTGGTCGCGTTCGGCTGGGACATGCAGTACGACTATCAGCTGCAGACGGCGTTTCGCATGGGCCTCGACGCTGTGTACAGCGACCACACCGACATC
Source organism: uncultured Ilumatobacter sp. (assembly GCF_963980585.1). NCBI lineage: Bacteria > Bacillati > Actinomycetota > Acidimicrobiia > Acidimicrobiales > Ilumatobacteraceae > Ilumatobacter > uncultured Ilumatobacter sp. The sequence goes on along the minus strand of NZ_CAXCAM010000016.1, from coordinate 43,858 downwards.
ATGATGGATGTCTTCCGCCATGAGGTTGGCGGACAGCTGCCCTGAAACCCTGAACGGCTCCGTCAGGCGTCGGACGGCGAAGGCGTCTTCACAACCATTGCCAGTTGTCGCGAGGCCAGAACACGACAAACGCGCGGCCAACCAGGTCGTCTTCGTTGATGGGCCCAAGGGCTCGACTGTCCTGGCTTCCGCCACGATTGTCGCCCATCACGAAGACATGGTCGTCGGGGACCACTTGCGACGTGACATCTGGACCACAAGTGCCAGGAGCCCGATCAGCCTCATCCAGGTACGGCTCGTCGAGAATCTGTGGAGCATCGCTGCCTGGCTCGGTGATCCGCACGACACACCCGGTCATCTCAATGGTCTCGCCCGGCAGCCCGACGACTCGCTTGATCAAGTCGCGCTCGGAAGTCCCGGTGATCTGGTGCAGTACGACAACGTCGCCACGGTTTGGGTCGTGCAGCCGATACGACAACTTGTTGACAAAGACGCGGTCGCCCGTGTCGAGCGTCGTCGCCATCGACTGGCCTTCGACGACGAAATGGGCGAGGACAAAGCCACGGACGACGAAGGCGACAAGCAAGGCGACGGCGATGACCACAACCCAGTCGAAGAACGCACGCGCACCTGATGGCCGCTTGGACGTCGGCTCGTTGAGCGGAACCTCACCGTCGCTGTCCGCGTGCTGCGATGCGCCGACGACAAGGTCCGATTCATTCGCTCTGGGATCAGATGATCCATCGCTTCTCGGTCCCTCCGGGTGCGGGAGCGGCGAACCGTCGTCTTGAATCGTCACGAGCGTCCAACCGTATCCGCCACATCGGAACGATTGACGTCAGAGCGACTCGATGAGCTGCTCGACCCGCTCGTCTCGACTCTTGAACGGGTCCTTGCACAAGACGGTGCGTTGGGCCTGGTCATTGAGCTTCAGGTGGACCCAATCGACGGTGTAGTCGCGCTTGCGTTCCTTGGCGCGCTTCACGAATTCGCCGCGCAATCGCGCTCGGGTTGTCTGCGGTGGAACGTCGATCGCCGTGTTGATGTCCGCATCGGTGCACAGCCGTTCGACCAGACCTCGGTCCTGCATCTTGTAGAACGGGCTGCGGCTCCGGGTCACGTCGTGATACTGGAGATCGAGGAGTTGCACCCGGGCGTGGCCGAGCGGCAGGTCGTGGCGTTCGCGGAACTTCTCGATCAGGTTGTACTTGATGACCCAATCGACTTCACGGTCGAGCTTGAGCGGATCGTCCTCGATCGTGGTGATGCAGTGCTCCCACATCTCGAGTGCCTTCTGTTCAAGCGGCGGGAAGCCCGGGCCGTCGGCGTACCGCAGGGCACGATCGAGGTACTCGCGTTGAATGTCGAGGGCGCTGACCTCGCGACCGTTGGCCAGTCGCACCGTTCGGCGGCAGGTGATGTCGTGGCTGATCTCTCGAATGGCTCGAATCGGATTCTCAAGGGTCATGTCGCGCAGCACGACGTTCGGATCCTCGAGCATGCGGAGCATGCACGCTGCGGCGCCGATCTTGAGAAACGTGGTGTACTCGCTCATATTCGAGTCGCCGACAATGACATGCAGTCGTCGGTACTTCTCGGCATCAGCGTGCGGCTCATCGCGGGTGTTGATGATCGGGCGGCTCCTCGTGGTCGCCGACGACACGCCCTCCCAGATGTGTTCTGCACGCTGTGCGATCGAATAGGTGGCACCCCGCGCCGTCTGGAGCACCTTGCCGGCGCCCGTGTAAATCTGCCGACTGACGAAAAACGGGATCAGCACCTCGGCATATTTGCCGAGGTCGTCGTCGCGGCTGGTGCAGTAGTTCTCGTGACACCCGTACGAGTTGCCCGCTGAGTCAGTGTTGTTCTTGAACAGATAGATCGTGCCGCGGATGGATTCCTCGGCGAGGCGCTGCTCTGCTGATTCGACGAGCTGTTCGAGGATGCGCTCCCCCGCCTTGTCATGGACAACACACTCGTACAGCGAATCGCACTCGGGCGTTGCGTATTCGGGGTGCGAGCCAACATCGAGATAGAGGCGAGCACCATTCTGCAGAAACACATTGGAGCTTCGTCCCCACGACACGACGCGCCGGAACAGATAGCGAGCGACCTCGTCGGGGCTCAGCCGCCGCTGCCCTCGGAGCGTGCAGGTGATCCCGTATTCGTTCTCGAGGCCGTAGATCCTGCGCTCCACTAGTTCCACCTCATTCCGGAAACCTAACCCAGCCGTGTTCAGTGTGTACGAGCGTTCGGAAACAGTCGCAGGAAGTTCTCAGCGTAAAAGTTGTCACGTGTCGCCGGCGGCCGATCGCCAAGCGACTTTTCAAAGCGTCCGATCGGATCCTTCCCACCCTCGACGTGCGGGTAGTCGCTGGAGAACAGATACAGGTCGTCGGCCGACGCATCGATCAGCGCTCCGACGTCTTCGAACACGAACGGCGTGAAGGCCATCTGCTCCCGCAACGTCTCTGACGGCACCCTCTTCAGTTCGGCGAGATACTGATCGACCTTGCTCCATGATCGAACGACCCAATCGAGCCGCTGGATCATCGCTGGCACCCACCCCGCGCCGAGTTCAACGCTGGCACCGCGGAGCTTTGGAAAGCGCTCGAAAATGCCGTCCATCACCAAGACCGACAGGAACGTCTCGGGCCCCTGGTGCATCACGGCCATGTCCTTGCTCCGCACATTCTCTCCACCACCCATCCAGTCACGAACCGGAGGTCGACCGGTGTGAGTCCACTTCGGGTCGAGCTGCAATGGTGCGCCGCCGACGTGCAGGACGAACGGCGTTTCCGAATCGGCCAGACGCTCCCAAAAGGGGTACAGGTCGACGTGACCAGGTGACATGTCGCCGGGCGCGTAGTGCGGCACCCAAATTGCTTCCATCCCCGCCTCAAGCGCGAACTCGAGTTCAGCGACGGCGAGTTCAGGGTTGTTGAGCGGCACGACGCCAACCCCCATCAGCCGAGCATCGTTGGCAACAAAATCGCTCATCGCACGGTTGTGCGCACGCGTCGCGCCATAGCGAAGATCGTCACCGAGCTTGCTGCTCATCGAGAACGGCGTGACCACGCTGTGGGTGGCGAAAACCAACTGTTTCTTGAAGCCGAGCATGTCCATCGCGACCGACCGGTCATCACTGTCGAAGGCCCCGAGCGCTTGGATCTCCTTCGACTCTGCAATCAGCTGATCACCAAGTGCCACCTGTGCTTCGACGTGCGCCGGGCTGTGCTTCGACCCGTTGGCGACAATCGCGTCCACCTCCTCGTCCGTCACCAGCGACGCCTGGTAGCTGACCGGACGGATCTTGTCGCGCAGCGCGGCGTCTGCGTAGTCGATCAAGAAGTTCGGCAGCTCCATGATGTGGCTGTCAGCGTCATAGAACGGCCGGTCCGCCGGTGCGTAGGTCATGCTCCGACCGTAGACGCTGCCCAATCCACCCCTCGGACCGGGATATCCAGGTTTGTGTCGGGGTTTTTGCGGACCGGTCCGCAAAAACCCCGGGCGACTGATCGTTCGCTGCCTCCACATGCTGCGAGAGCTAGCGCCGAGATCGTCGACCCGGTGATCAGTCTTGACGTCATGGCCACATCTTGGCCGCAGGCACGCCCGTTGTGCACCTCAGCCAAGAACGAGCCGGCAAGCGTCGATGGCTTGACGCTTCGTTCGAGGTCCGATTCGGTACTGGACGTCGCTGTAAACGCATGCTCTAGTCTTCCGAGCAAGAACGTCTGCTTTCTGTTCTGGCTGCGACGACACGCCTGCGAACAGTAAAGCCGCTACTCAAAGATCAACTCCATCTCGAGCATCTCGAGGAGGTTGCCGTCGGAGCCCAACCCTGCGGCATCACACGCCTCGTCGGCTTCGCGGCGTGTGGCAGGTGACGCCCGTCCTCTCTACGGTGTCTAAAAGCTGATGGCGGCGTCAACCGGATGTTTCTTCGTGCGACGCCGATTGTTCATGCCTGCCAAAGTATCGATTGAGGGTGCGATGCCAGTGGTTCGCAGGCAGTGACGGTTCCAGAATTGCCATTGCCGTGCAATATTTACTGAAGCTAGCTGGTCGTATATTTTGCGACCACAGAAACCGATCGAGTGGAGTAGGCACTCCGCTGGACTTGGTCTCGACGACTGCTGCCTCTGTCAGCGAGGCGATGTGACCGTCGGGTGTGTCGGCACGGACATCGCGGTCAATGGTGTAGCGAGCTCCGACGACAGTGTCGACGGCCGTCGTGCGATTGAACCGCGTCGTTGCTGCGATGCAAAGTCGGTCGGTCAGCCCGGTGTCGACTTCGGCATTCACGAAAGCTCGCATCGACGGGGTCAGACAAGAAAGTTCTTCACCGGTCGCGACCGGGTGTCGACTTTTCACGGTCTTACTGCGACCATCCTTGCGTTTGACCTCCAGCAGCGTCAGACCCGAATCAACGTACGATCTAATTCGCACTTTGAAGCGAGTCGGGCGGCGGTAGGCGGTGTCGAGATAAAGATCGCGTTCTTTAGTGTCGTAATAGGTCGTTGCGTAGCGGAAATGGCGGCGGGTGTCGATTTCGAGCACCATGACGTGCTCGTCAAAGTCCAATCTGTCAAGCAAATCGAGAGCGACCACGTACTTTCGGTCAATTCTCGTCTGCAATGCTGCTGCCTCGTTGACCTCGCCGAGTTGAACGCAAGGCATCTCTGCGACCATTGCGGCGAAGCCACGGTCGAATTCGCTCATCCGGTGCGCTGCGCTCTGGGGGGCGGGCCGTCACCGACGAGTTCGTAGCGAACGTCCACCACGGTTGTGTCGTTCACGAGATTGATCTGCCGGACCTTGAGTCGCCTGACTCGACAACCCAGCATTTCTTCTAGTCGTTCCGTTAGCTGGACTTCAGATGTGTACGCCGCCCCAAGGGTCACAGTTTGCGTTCGTGTCCTCGAAAAGAGACGGGGGTGATCGCCAACAAACAACGCTGCTAGCAACGCTGCCATCAGCACGGGGGTCACCCATGCCGGTTCGACCTGAATGCCTCCGAGAAGTCCTAGCGCTAGAGCCGAGAAGTAGTAGGCGACCTCCTCTTGATCGAGTTCCTGGGACCGCAGCCGAATAATCGACAAGACCCCGAACAACCCCAATCCGAGGCCGGCTGACACGGTGGATTGAGCCAGTGTTGTCGCCACTGCGAGCACGCCGATGTTGATGCAGAGGATTGCGACGATCATGTCTCGCCGGCGATGTCGCGGGAAGTACAGAGCGAACGCAAGAATCGATACGGCGATCAGATCTGCGGCCACCAGTGCGCCTGTGGACATTTAGGACTCCTGACGGGAGGGTTCGGCGGCAATGTCGGCGAGTAGTTGGTCGAGTGACGCGTTCCAGACATCAACGGTCAGTGCTTGCGGGTCGGCATCGGCGGCTACGGCGACATGCGGTGCAATTTGTGTCCGCCATGATTCCAGCAGTTCGGACACGTTTTCGATGGCAAAAGGTCCTGACCGGAATTCGGCATTAATCCGGTCGAACTCTTCGTCGAGCAGCGACCACGCAGCGGTTAGTGGATCGCACGCGGCAGAACGCTGGGGGGGAGCCAGGCCGCCGAACTGAAACGGCTGGCAGTCATTACTTATCTCTCCGAATTCATCGGCAATCTTCGTGAACTGAGCGATCGGGTTGGCGTCGTCCGGCGTCCAGTTCTGCATTGCATTGTCCAGATCCCAGGGAATGATGTGGAGAACGTCTGCCGCAGGTTCTTCGTACAAGTAGTAGTTGTGGGCCTCGCACGTCGAGCTGCAGTACCAGTGGAACGGCCCATCGTCGTGATTGATCGCTCGATCGACCACTGCGTAGGCAACGAATGAGTCCATTTCGGTGCGCTCGCCGAGCACCCGACGCGCGGCCGCAGCATCTGTTGTCGCGCCGGAGTCGAGTATTTCGCTGGCCAGAGACCGGGTCAAGTCTGTTGACGGATCGTCCTTCTCGTTCGTCTTTAAGCCGTCGATCAGAACCTCTATCGACTGAACTTCGCCGTCTGCGTCGAATGGCCAGACCTCTTTGTACAGGTTCCCATTTCCGTCACTGAAGCGATCGCGTGCGAACTGTCCGTCGATTTGCTCTATGAGCGCAAACAGGCCGACGAACTCATCGTTGATCACCACTCGAGCGTGAGTCGCTCGCGGTGAAGGGACACCAGCCTCAGCGAACATTAGGTAGCCCAATCTTTCGCGCATGAGGGTCGGATCGTTGTTCATCGAATGGAGTTGGACTTTGCGTTGCCCGTAGAACTCAGTGTCGGCGCCATCCCAGTTGATCTTCAGTTTGATCGACAGTTTTGAGCATGTCTTTGCCCCCGATGGCTCGAATGGGTTGGGCCCTTCGGTGCAGCCCAGAAACGCCCCGATCGACCCTTTGTATCGAACGCCGATCCGCTCGATTGTCTCGCCGTCAAAGGTCAGGCTTCCCTCGACGTACTCTTCGGCTGCTGGATCGGCATCGAGTTTGGCGAGGGACTCAGCAGACAGGTTGATCTCGAAGGTTCGCACCACACTTTGGTCAAAGAGCGCTTGTGAGCCCGCGGTCTCGTATTTCGGTTCTGGGCTCTCCGTCTGCGATTTTGATGAGAGCGTTTCTGCTTCTGCAGGTTCTTCGATTTTCGTGACGATTTCGGTATCAACCGCTTGGCTATCGGCTACGTCGGAGACGGAGGTGTTTGCGCCGACTTGGGACGCGTCGCTCCCCGAGCACGCTGCGACAACTACTAGGCAGGCGCCTGCGACGGCGGCACGCGCCTGTCCCTGATCTATTTTTATTTTGTGCCTCATACCGGTCTTGTCTTTCATATCAATTGTAGCCGGGAGCTATCTCGCCGCAGACGTGTAACAGGCTGGGCTGCAGCTTTGAGGTCGCCGACGGCTGCGCGCGTTGGCAGGTCGAAAGGGGTCTGATTTCTGCGTTGGGGCTCTTCAATTGACAAGTTGGTCCAGCGCTGAAAGCGACCTCTGCGAGAGCGGCATACTTCTCTTTGTTTGACTCGCTGTGCGGCGAGTTGAGCTCGGCGTGAGTTCCTTAAGTGGAAGATGGCTTCGGTGCAGATTGATTCGATACGGCGTCCGGAAAAGCTGGGGTTTGAGGTGGCCCTTGCGGCGCCGAGCAGCTTCTGGCGTTTTGTTTCTGACATGCGGGCATGAAAGCAGGCGCAAGTTGACATCGCCGACGTTGTGGCATCTTGATACTGCCATGCCGTTTTTGCGGACCGGTCCGCAAAATCCCGACACAGACGGCGGTAGCAGGTGTCAGGCGAGGATGTCGGCGAGCGTCGTTGCGTCGATTCGACTGAAGCATCGACGACCATTGCCACGAGACAACTCAGCGACTTCAAGTTCTGCCGCTGCGATGTCACGGTCGGGTCCACTCAGGGCGTTGAGGCCGACACGGACCGCAGCGGAGCGGTCGAGCCCCGCTGTCCACGTCTCCGCGAGTCGTTCGCGCACCGCCTCAGCATCACCTCCGATTGCCGCGTAGTCGCGGGCATCGACGACGGTTCCGTCGTAGAGCAGGTGGAACATCTGGTCGCCGGCTTCAACCAAGCCGACTTCGGCGACAAGTATCTCGACTTCCATCGGCTTCATCTCGTGGGTGAAAATATTGCCGAGCATCTGTGCATAGCTGTTGGCCAAGCTTCGCGCGTCGACATCATCGCGCGAGTACTGAAACCCCTTGAGATCTGCTGCGCGGACACCGGCAACGCGCAGTTGGTCGAACTCGTTGTATTTGCCGACACCAGCGAAGGCGATGCGGTCGTAGATCTCACTGACTTTGCGCAGAGTGTCTGACCCGTTCTCGGCAACAATGACCAATCCTTCGGTGTACCGCAATGCAACGAGTGCCCGCCCGCGGGCGATGCCCTTGCGCGCATAATCAGCGCGGTCCTTCATCATCTGTTCTGGTGCGACGTAGAACGGCTGGCTCATCGGTGACTCGCCTCCTCGCGAATGCTGTCGAAACGTGTGACCAATTCGTCGTCGTCGATGCGTTCCCACCCGTCGACATCAATGGCAGCAACGACCGGATAGATCCCGCGAACCACGTCAGGGCCTCCCGTGGCGCTATCGGCATCAGCTGCTTCCCAGAGCGAACGACAGGCAAGTTGGAGCGCGTCATCACGACTGAGTTCGGGTTGATACCCGACCTTCATCACCGTGCTGGCGTGCAGGCTGCCGGAGCCCGTCGACACGAAATCGCGCTCTTCGTAGCGTCCGCCGGTGGCATCGAAGTCCCACAACCGACCAGCACCGCGACGAAGGTCGAAGCCGGCGAAGATCGGGACGACGACCATCCCCTGCATCGCCGCAGGCAAGTTGCTCCGGACCATGGACGAGAGCTGATTCGCCTTGCCCTCGAGGCTGAGCGCATTGCCCTCGACCTTCTCGTAATGCTCGAGTTGGAGCTGAAACATCTTGACCATCTCCATCGCCGGCCCAGCGGCGCCCGCGATGGCCACAGCGCTGTGACGATCGGCCTGAACGACCTTCTCCATCGCCCGATGCGAGATCAGATTGCCAGACGTCGCTCGGCGATCCCCGGCCATCACGACACCGTCGGCAAACTTGAGTGCGACGCACGTCGTGGCATGCGGCACCGACAGTTCGTGGCCTGGCACCGACGAGGCGGTCATCGTCGAATGCGAGGTCAGCCCGATGCGGCGGAGCAGTTCAGGGAAACTGGACCCCGGGTCGTCACCGGGAGTGAAGAACGGCATTGCCACGAGTTACTGACCGCCCTTCTGCACGTAGGACTTCACAAAGTCCTCGGCGTTCGTTTCGAGCACGTCATCGATCTCGTCGAGAAGATCGTCGATGTCAGCTTTGATCTTCTCGCCGGTCTCGGTGACTGCATCGGCAGCCGTGTCGGGGGTTTCAGACTTCTCGTGAGTCGTCTTGGACTTCTGGATGCGTTCAGCCATCGATCTCTCCTGTGTCTGCCTCGAGCGAACTCTCGGCCCGGTTGCGTTACTGGCCCAGTCGGTCGAGCAGTTCGCGCGCAGTGGCGCTCGTGTCGATCAACGTACCAACGTGATCTGCCGTACCGCGCAACGGTTCCATCATCGGCACGCGACGCAGTGGATCACGTCCAATGTCGAAGACCAGGGAGTCCCAATTGGCGGCAACAATGTCATCTGGAAACTTCTCAAGACAGCGACCGCGAAAGTACGCGCGGGTCGATTCCGGAGGCTCGGTCATGGCGGCGCGGGCTTCGGCGTCCGTGACGATCGTGTCGAGGCCAGCGCGCAGCGCCAGGCACTTGTCCGCCCGCATGTCGTGATACTGCAAATCGATCGCCTTGAGCCGTTGAGCGCCAGGTTTCAGGTCGTAACGATCGGAGTAGCCGTCGACGATGCGACGCTTGGCAACCCAGTCGACCCAGTGCGCCACCGAATCAGGGTCATGCTCAAGGCCGGTGAGCACGTGCTCCCACTTCTCCATGACATCAGCACCGACGTCAGCGCCAACAGCCGCGAGGCCGCGCGCCTGCACATATTTCTGCGCCCGCTCGAACAATCCCCATTGGACCTCGAGGGCCGTTGCGCGGTTGCCGTTCCGCAACATGATCGTCTGGCGGAGCGATGGATCATGGCTGACCTGGCGGATCGCTGGCACGGGATTGCCGAGAGTCCAATCGTCGCCGAGCTCGTCGTCCTCGATCATGGACAGGATGATTGCCGTGGTCCCCACCTTGAGGTAGGTCGCCACTTCGCTCATGTTGGCGTCACCGACGATGACATGCAGTCGTCGATACTTCAACGGATCAGCGTGCGGTTCGTCGCGGGTGTTCACGATGGGGCGTTTGAGCGTGGTCTCGAGACCGACCTCCTCTTCGAAGAAATCGGCTCGCTGGCTGATCTGGTAGCCGATGTCGTCATTGGGTCGACCCGGCAGCTCGCAGCCGACCTTGCCAGCCCCGGTGAAGATCTGGCGGGTGACAAAGTGCGGCGTGATTTGGCTGGTGAGTCGTCCGAACGGGAGCTCGCGTGCCACCAGATAGTTCTCGTGACAGCCGTAACTGTTGCCCTTCCCGTCGGAATTGTTCTTGTGAATGATGATCTCGGCGCTGTCGTCAAGCAGATCGCGGGCGTAGGCCATCGAGTCACGAACAATCTCGTCGGCCGCCCGATCCCAAACGACAGCCTCGCGGGCGTCGGTGACCTCCGGTGTGGAGATCTCCGGATGGGCATGGTCAACGTAGTACCGGGCGCCGTTGGTCAGTACCGCGTTGACCAGAGTGGTTTCGACCTCCGGCGCAATGGACTCGTCCATGGTGAATCCACGCGCGTCGGTCGTCGGTTGCTCGTCTTCGAAGTCCCATCCGATTCGGCTTGCTTGGCGCTGCGCTGCGACGTACGCGTTGATCAACAACGACGACGCCGAGACAGGGTTGTTGTCCCCGCCACGTACGAAAATTCCGTACTCGGTCTCAATCCCGAGCACCTTGGGCAAAGCCATCCCTTGAACCTATCCCGACCCCGCCGAGCAGGCGAGTCAGAATGGGCGGTACGACCGGTGCTCAGAGCACCTCGAAGGTCAACCCAGCATGCTCGACGAGCCGGCTGATGAGGTCGTCTCCGAGTGCGGTGGCCGGTGTCCAGAAGCCGCCAGGGGCATCCGAGTCGAGCAACGCCAGAGCCGACTCGCCCAGCATCTTTGACGTCGAGCCATATCCAGGGTCGCGGTCGCCCGTCACCTTCGTCATGATCTCAGCGCCCGATGCCGTGGTGCCATGAAAGCGGATGTCGAAGAACCCCTGCTCTTGTGCGTCAGGTGACGGGCCTTCGCCAGGCTCTGGAAGGAAACGGCCCATCATCTTGCGCATCGGGCCAACCGCGGCGGCACCCATCAATCCACCCATGGCGCCGCTCAGTGACATCGCCTTGGCCCGACCGCCCAGGCCTTCGCCCATCATCATTGCCTCGCCGTACGTGAAGTCATCGCCCCATTGATGATCGAGGAGCGCGTGGGTTCGGAACACCACGCGTGTATTGGTTGCCGCCATGACGAATGGGGCCAACCAGGAGTCAAGACCATCGTCGTACTGGGGAAGAGTCACGTTCGGTTGGTCGGGCCCTGTCCGGTCGCCTTTCGGAGCGATGGCGTAGGGGTTGCCGAGGACGTGGCGCAGGCTCGGATCGGCCGAAACCTCTTCCATCATGTTCATCATCGAGGCCACCGTGCCACCGCTCGCTCCCCCCTTCATTGCCTTGACCCCCATCGAGATCGACACGCAGGGCTCACCGAGCTGATCGATCGCTTCCTGCTGCGTGTACCAGACACCGAGGTCGGAGGGGATCGAGTCAAAACCGCACGCGTGCACGATTCTGGCTCCGGTCTCAGTCGCACGGTCCTGGTATCGGTCGATCATGCGCTGCATCCACTGTGGCTCGCCAGTGAGGTCGCAGTAGTCGATCCCTGCTTCGGCCACTGCTGCAACGAGCTTCGATCCATACAGCGCGTAGGGCCCCACGGTGGACACCACCAGCTTCGTCGAAGCGCAGAGGGCGGCGATTGCATCAGCATCGCCAGCGTCGGCCACGATGCGCGGCACATCTGCGCCCGTCGACTCGACGACGGCCTCGAGTTTTTGCGCATTCCGGCCGGCGATGGCCCAGTTGATGCTCTCGCCATCAACACCATGCCGGTCGACCATGTACTTGCAGAGGATCTGCCCGACGAAGCTTGTTGCTCCAAAGATCACAATGTCGTGCTTGATTCGCTTCGCTGCCATGCCCAGACGGTACCCATGACGATCCCGCGAACATCTGGGTGAGTCGGAATGGGCGTGCCGTGGAAATTGTTCGAATTGTTGTGGGCCTCACTTCGCGCGCCTTGGCGCCACGACATCGCGAGCTCGTCGTGCTCGCCGTTGCCTTGGTGCTCGCGATGTCCACATGGTTCTCGACCGCAGCGGTACTGAGTCAGCTGCGCGTTGAATGGTCACTGTCAGATGGACAGGCGAGTTGGCTGACGATCGTGGTCCAGCTGGGCTTCGTGGCAGGCGCATTGGTGACGGCCCTCACCAACTTGGCCGACCGCATCGCTCCCCTTCGCCTGTTCGCAATCGGCGCGGTCGGCGCAGCGTTCGCAAACCTGCTGGTGGTAGCGGCCGATGGGTTCTCCCTGGCTGTCGCTGCACGGTTCATCACTGGGGCTTTTCTTGCGGCCGTCTACCCGCCGGCGATCAAAGCAATGGCCGCATGGTTCCGAACAGGACGCGGCCTGGCGCTCGGGGTGATGATCGGGGCGCTCACCGTCGGTTCAGCGCTCCCCCACTTGATCAATGCGCTCGGCGGGCTCGATTGGCAAGCAACACTCATCATGGCATCGGGTCTCACGTTGCTCGGGGGGTTGATCGCCGAACGAGTCTGCGTCGCTGGTCCGGATTCCATGGCAGCGGCACCCTTTGATCCGTCCCAGTTCGGGGTGATCCTTCGGAATCGATCGTTTCGCTTGGCGAGTGCCGGCTACTTCGGACACATGTGGGAGTTGTACGCGATGTGGGCGTGGATCGCCGCGTTCTACGGGGACGTGTTCAGCACAAGTCGCAGCGCCAGCCTCGCGGCGTTCGGCGTCATCGCCATCGGTGCGGCTGGATCGGTGGTTGCAGGCGTGCTCAGCGACCGTCGCAGCCGAGCGTCCGCGGCCGGCCAGGCACTGCGGTGGTCCGCAGGCGCCGCAGTCTTCACGGGGTTTCTGGTCGACGCTCCGGCACCCATTGTTGTGGTCGCCGGCCTGATATGGGGCTTCTGGGTCGTGGCGGACAGCGCTCAATTCAGCGCCATCGTCACCGAGTCGGTTGACCCTCGCTACGTCGGAACTGCTCTGACGGTGCAGCTCGCAGCTGGCTTCACGCTGACCGTCTTCACGATCTTCCTCGTCCCTCTCATCCGTGACGCTGCTGGCTGGGGCTGGGCGTTCGCCCTCCTCGCTCCCGGCCCGATCCTCGGAGCGTGGGCGATGCGCTCGCTCGAGCGCGACGCCGCTTAGAGATACTGGCCGGTCGCCACTCGTTCGATGGCACGACCGCCGGCAAGGTCATCCTCAGCATCTTCGGTAACGAGCGTGCGGATGAACACGATGCGTTCGCCTTTCTTGCCCGAGATCTTGGCCCAGTCGTCAGGATTGGTTGTGTTCGGCAAGTCCTGATGTTCCTTGTACTCCTGCTTGATTGAGTCGAGCAGGTCTTGAGTGCACACACCTTTGGCGCCGCCATCGATGACTCGCTTGATGGCGAGCTTCTTCGCGCGGCGCACGATGTTCTCGATCATGGCCCCGGACGCGAAGTCCTTGTAAAACATGATCTCTTTGTCACCGTTTTGGTAGGTGACCTCAAGAAACTGGTTGGCCTCGTCATCCTGGTACATCTCGGCGACCGTCGCGTCGAGCATCGTGTCGATCGACTCGGACTGATCGAGCGGAATCTCGTTGGTGAGATACTGGGCGAAGATTGATCGGGCCCCGACCTCGTTCGGTCGCTCGATCTTGATCTTCACGTCGAGACGACCCGGGCGGAGAATGGCCGGGTCGATCAGGTCCTCACGGTTCGTCGCGCCGATCACGATGACGTTCTTCAGGCCTTCAACGCCGTCGATCTCAGCCAGTAGCTGGGGGACGATCGTCGACTCCATGTCGGAGCTGATTCCTGTGCCACGTGTGCGGAACATCGAATCCATCTCATCGAAAAACACGATGACGGGCCAGCCCTCGTCGCTTTTCTCACGTGCTCTCTGGAAGACGAGGCGAATCTGTCGCTCGGTTTCGCCCACATACTTGTTGAGCAATTCGGGGCCCTTGATATTGATGAAGTACGACCGGCCCTTGCCCTCGCCAACCTTGTCAGCGACCTTCTTGGCGAGGCTGTTGGCCACCGCTTTGGCAATCAGTGTCTTGCCGCAACCAGGTGGGCCGTACAGCAGGATCCCCTTCGGAGCCGGTAACTGGTGTTCAGCAAACAGGTCGTGATGGAGGAAGGGCAGCTCGACCGCATCCGCGATCTGCTCAATCTGATCGTCGAGACCACCAATGTCGGTGTAGGAGATGTCTGGAACCTCCTCGAGCAGAAGGTCCTCGACTTCTGGCCGCGGCAACTTCTCCAACAGCAGATTTGAACGCGGGTCGAGGCGCAGGTGGTCACCGCTGCGGATCAGCGTGCCGCGCAAGACGTCAGAGAGTTCACAGACCCGCTCTTCGTCGGCGCGCCCGACCACCAGCACACGAATGCCATCGTCCATCACGTCCTTGGCGGTGACCACCTCGCCACTGATCTCAGACTGCCGGGCCATCACCACGTTGAAGCTCTCGTTGAGCACGACTTCGGCGCCGCGGTTGAGCAGTTCGTGGTCGATATCGGGATGTAACGCCACGCGCATCTTGCGGCCGCTGGTGAGCACATCGACCGTTTCGTCGTCGTTCTTGCCGACGACGACGCCGTACGCTGACGGAGGTTGCGACAACTTGTCGACTTCCTCGCGCAGTGTCGAGATGTGCTCGCGCGCTTCCCGCAGCGTGTACGACAGCTTCTCGTTCTGGCTTACTGCCTGGGCCAACTGTCCCTTTGTCTCAAGCAAGCGTTCTTCGAGCGAGCGAACACGCCGTGGCGCATCTGCAAGACGCCCTCGAAGATGCGCGATTTCATCGTTCAGCGTCGCCACTTGCGCAGCGAGGTCTGCGTCGAGACCGTCGGTGTCTGCCATGGACCGAATGTACACCGCGTGACCTCGCCAGCATTGGCGCAGGCAACACGTTGACACGATGTTCACCGTGTAAACTTCGTGGCATCAACCGGGGCGCACATCAGCGTGCACCTCAACCTCCGAGCGCCAGCTCAGAACCAATCTCCGACGAAGAGGGAGCCACACTGACATGAAGGTCTGGATCGATCAGGATCTCTGTACCGGCGACGGACTCTGCGAAGAAATCGCACCCGACGTCTTCACGCTGCTCGACGATGGTCTTGCTTACGTCGTCGAAGGCGACAAGATCTTCGCCAAGGCGAAAGGCAACCCGGAAGGCGCCGAAGGCCTCGCCGAGTTCCCGGACAGCCAACTTGATGCTGTGGTCGAGAGCGCCGAAGAGTGCCCCGGCGAGTGCATTTACATCGAACCCTGATCTGACTTCCCCACCGTTGCTCGACACGTCGGGCGGCGGGCCGGGTCTACTTTTTCAGACCGAGAAACCGACCGACGGTGAGGAAGCCAGTGTGGGCGACCATGCGGTGATCAGGTCTGACTGCTTGGCCCTCGATATGCCAGCCACGATGCAAGACTTCGATCGTGCGGGTGTCGATCCACTTGCCGCGCAGGGCTTCACGAACCTGTGACGCCTGCGTGATCGAGGGCGTGTAGGCAAGGAAGATTCCGCCGGCCTGGAGCACCTTTTCCGCATGAGGGATGACTTGCCACGGCTCGGGGATATCCAGGATGACACGATCGAACGGCCCGTGTTCGGCGTCGATGCCTTCGTACCCATCACGGATGTGCACGTCGTAACGTTCGAGCGCCTCCTCGCCGAGGAAGCTGGCCACGTTCTTCTTTGCCCGATTCGCAAAATCTTCGCGCAGCTCGTAGCCCGTGATGTGTGCGCCATACCGCAGCATGGTCATCGACAACGCGCCTGATCCAACGCCACTTTCGAACACCCTGACTCCGGGTCCGATATCAGCGAGCATGCAGATTGGGCCGAGATCCTTCGGATAAATCACTTGAGCACCACGAGGCATTTCGACGACGAAGTCCTCGAGGGTCGGCCGGATGACGATGTATTCCGCGCCTTTCGTCGAATTGACGAACAGACCTTCGGGTTCCCCGATGATCTGGCTGTGCGCGACGAAGCCGTTGTGACTGTGAAACTCACCGTCGTCGGCGAGGTCGATTAAGTAGCGGCGCTTCTTGCTGTCGAGCAGCAGCGCCTTTTCGCCAGCGGCGAAGATTCCAGTCATCGGTCAGTTCCGTGTTCCATCTCGTGAGTCGTCAATGTCGTCGGCGGCGCGTTTTCAGCACCATCTCGACGGGCACCGCCACATGTGTACCCGACTTCTCGACCAAACGGCAGAACGCGCAGACATCTCCGGTGGTCGGTGCGCCGCAGCGTTTGCATTCGTCAACCTCACCCTGGGCCGCTGCCGACTGCCCTTCCAGCAGTGGCGACATCTGTGACAAGAAGTTGAGGTAAAAGGCTGACTTCGATCCTGGCGACTGTTTCTCGATGGCGTTGAGCGCCTCTTTATACCCCAGGTGCCGATTACCCGCTGCGATGGGGCATTCTTCGACGACGTAGTCGATACCACGAACGAGGCAATACGCCGCCATCTCCCGTTCGGTGAGTCGAACGAGGGGCTTGCACTTCTTCGGAAAGCCATCGCGCGCTTCAAGGACAGGGAACTGGCGTGCGAGGTAGTCGACTTCCCAACGCAGGGTGTTGCCGAACAACACCGCCGCTTCGTCATCGAGATTGTGTCCCGTGACAACAGCGTCGTAGCCGCCATCCATGGCAGCTTTGTCAAACAGTCTCCGCTTCGACAGTCCGCACGCGGAGCAGGGCACCCGTTTGGTGGCGATGGCTGCCGTCGGCACGTCGTATCCGTAGTCTTCCCGAAGGTCGATCGTGACCAGGTGCAGATCCCGCTCGTCGGCGAACCGCCGGACGTAGCCGCCGCTGTCTTCGGAGTACTCGCCGATACCCAAGCCGATGTACAGACCGTCAGCCTGATAGCCAGCCTCGATCAACATCTCCCACACCGCGAGGGAGTCCTTGCCTCCGCTGACAGCGACGAGCAAGCGGTCAGTTGGACGAAACATGTCGTAGTCATCGATGGCCTTGGCCATTTGACGATGACACAACTGAATGAGGTGCTCAGCGCAGAAGTTTGCGTTGTGACGGGGCAGATCGATGACCGCTGGCGCCTTGCACGACCGGCAGCGGCTGGGTTGCGCGGTCATCCTCCAGAAATCACCGGACGAACCTCGATCACATCGGTCTCGTCGAGCCGAGCGTCGCCCGGTACAAGTGTCCCGTTGCGAATGATCAAGTGTGCTTCCCTGCTCAGTTCGAGATCATCGAGCAGTCGGTTGACCGACCGGCCACCGGCGACCTCGACTTCTCGCTTCGGATTGCGGAGCAGCACCTTCACAAGGCGCCCTTCACCGTGCCACCGTCATGAGGCTCGCCTGCCAGCTCTCTTGTCGGCGGCTCGACGATCGGCCGCTGCCATCGTCGCAGTCTTTTCGGCGCGGCGTACGACCTTGCGCTTGGGGTTTGTCGCAGCCTTTTTTGCCCACGCAGCAGCAACGTCGGCACTCGCCTGCGCCTTGATGCTGGCCTTGGTGACACCTGCGGCCTTTTGCTGCTTCTTGGTCATCGGCTTCTCGGTCGTCAGCCGCAAGAACGAACCCATGCCCACCTTTTGCTTACCGAGATACTCGGGTTGCTTGCCCGCCGAACTTGCTGCTTCCTTGAGGATCATGAGACCGGCGAGCACCTGCCACGAGCGGCTCCCTCCGATCAGGCCGCGCCGGATCGCCTGGGATCGAACGTAACTCCCCTGGCCGAGAAGTATCCCCGCAATGGAGCTCCAGAAAATGGACGTGCCACTCGACCCTCGGCGGAGCGCGGTACGTCGAATCAACCGACTTGGCTGGAGGGCGTACGGAAGCAGCGCCATCAGACGCGGCGGATCTCGACGATTGCGCTCTTCTTCTTTCCTGAACGCTTGCCGAGCAGGAAGAAGAGAATCATCAGGACCATTGCGCCGCCGCCGGCGACGCTGGCGATGGTGGTCTTTTTGTCGTCGACCTTGCCCTGTACCTCGCCCTGGAGGCCCTGCAGTTTGTCGCGCAGGTCGTCAGCGGTGATCGACTCAGGAGTGTCGGGTGTCTTCTTGGCCATCGTGACGGCTCCTTCTCTCAGGACTTCTTCTTCGGGAGGGGTTCTTTGTTCAGGTACGCCTTTTTGATGCGGAGCACCGTGAGGGTCAACAAGATCATCGTGACGACCAAGGTGATGCCGTAGGCGACCCACGACCACGCTCCGCCGTTGGCCCAGCTGATCTCAGCTTGCACCAAGCGCAACACGCCGAGCAGGATCATCAAGAGACCAACCCCCAGCGCAAACGCCCCGGCAGCACCATAGGCCAGCCATGAACCGGCGCCCTTCAGCGGGCCGAGTGTCTCTTGCTTGGCGTAGGTCTTGACGAATTCGACCACCTCGCCGAGCGACGCACCGTCGCTCTTCGGAGGTGGCTTCGTCACATCGATGCTGTCTGGCACGGATCAGTTTCTATCAGATCAGACGGAACTTCAGCATGGCCTCGACATCATCGAGGACATCTTCGAGGACATCGAGGCGCTCCGCCGGGCCCGCCGCGGCCAGTAGGCGGTAGCGATCTGCGGGTCCGATGGGAGCCAAGGAGGCGAGGTGGTAGGTCGCGAACAATGGGTCATCAGAGATTTCGGACTCAATGGTTTCAGCGCTGACATCGCCAAGTTCGACTGCCATCTTGAGCGTTGCCTGCACCCGCGCATGCGTGGCTGCAACAGCGATCGCGAGACCTTCGGGGTCTGGTTCGTCATCGGGCCAGTCGTCGACATCTGCGATCGGATACGGCGCATCTGGCAACCAGGCATGAATGCGGATGCGGCGCGTGCCAACGGCGACAAGGGCATACCGCTCCTCATCGAGTGCCTCGACTTGAATCATTTGGGCAACAGTTCCCACCATCGCCCGCTCGTCGCCTCCGCCCGCGTCGGCGCCGTGAGTGATCAGGGCCTGTCCGAATTCCGGATGACCGTCTTCCTGCAAGCAATCGATGATCATCTGCCGATACCGAGGTTCGAACACGTGCAACGGCAGAACGCCTCCGGGCAGGAGCACCATTCCGAGCGGGAACATCGGCATCACGGCCATCGCGGCACTGTAGGCCGACGCCGAGGAACGTGCTCAGCGGGGCTGGAGATCCTTGGTCGGCGGCGCGTCAGGGAAGGTCGCAAAACGTTGTCCGAACGTCGCCCAGATCGAGCGATAGTCCTCTTCGGTGATCTCGTCTGCATTGAGGATCACCACGAACTCGATGGCGGCGCCATTTCCGCCGGACACGTAGCCAGCGAGTGCTTTCGACGCGAGCGGCGGCTCATCGCTGGGCGGGTTGCCAAGTGTTCCGGTCTTCGCGAACAGCCGGCCTTCAACACCGCTGTCGATGAACTCGTCGCGAAGCGTCCCCGTTTGTCCGGCGATCGGCAGACTGGTCTGCAGCACCGTGCCACGTGATCGTTGCAGAACGTCGAGGAGCGCTTGGCAGGTCATCTGCGTCGTCGGCGTGAGACCCGAACCATCGAGCAAGCGAACACCATTGAGGGGCACACCCCATTGGCGGAGCACCCGGTCGATCACGACAAGTCCTGCGAATCGTGTGCCCTCTCCAGTCTCGGCGAAGCCCAGTTCCTTCACCAATAACTCTGCAGTGTTGTTGTCGCTGTTCGTCAGCATCTCGCGAACAATCTCTCCCAGTGGTTGCGACTCAACGGTGCCAACCACGGTGGTCTGCGTTGAGGCTGGGCCGCTTCCCCACCCGTCGGCCACCCTGATCCCGCGATCACCCAGCAATCGGGCAAACTCGCGCGCTGCACCGACGTTGGGGTCGTCTTGCACTCCGCTGCGGCCTCTGACTCGAGCGTCATTCACGAGTAGTGCGTCATACGGGCCGGCATCGTTGAACGCGACCCCGTCGCCCCAACTATCGATCACGAACTCGTCGTCGTAGCGCGTCCCATCGCCGATGACGGAGCCATTGATGCGCTCGACGCCTGCTGCGACGAGAGCGTCGGCGAGGACGTCGAGTGACGTCGTCGCGAAGGCCGGCAGCGTGTCGTCATCAATCGGGTAGTCATCAGACGTCAACAGCGGGTCACCGCCGCCAACGAGGTAGACGTCGCCGTCGACAACGCCCTCGACGACAGCAGGGATGCGTACGGATGTCGCGTAGGTGAAGTCGGGTCCGAGCACCTCGAGCGCCACCGCTGCAACGATCAACTTGACGGTACTCGCAGGGATGACGGAGGCCGTCTCGTTCACCGCACCGACTGCAATACCGTCGACCGAAACTGCAGCACACGACCGGCCGTCGATCACGGGCAACGCCCTCGCGACTTGAACCTCAAGGCGATTGATGCTCGCCGATCCGGCAACCGCGTCCGGCAAACGGCGGTAGTCGAAGAGTGACGTCGACAAGATCGCAGCTCGCTTGGCTCGCTCGGTGTCGCGGCGAGAAGCTGCGGGTCGATCGTCATCATCTGCGGATAGCGACTCGACTGCAGAGCGAGTGTCGTCGTATCTGTCCGCCTCGTCGCGGAGCCACCAGTGGACGCTGAGCAAACCAATCGCCGGCAGCAACGCAAGAGCGCACAGCAGGAAGAGCGGCATCTTCCGGTACCTGACCGGCGATGCGACCACGTCGACCCGCATGTTCACAGTGGTTGTCTACCCGGCTGAGGCGGTGAAGTCATGACACCCCATCAACGCGGTCCGAGTTCGGCAGGGGTCGCTCCGGCCGGATACGTGTTCAGTACATCGGCGAGCGCAGTCCACACCGGCCGGTACTCGCTCTGGTCCGAGATCGTCGGCCCGTTGAGCACCAAGACATATTCGACAGCAGTCCCGCCGTCGACGGCGACGTATCCCGACAGCGCCTTCACCGCCGGCGGGTCGGCATTGAAGGGCGGATTGTTGAGCGTGCCTGTCTTCCCCGTGAGGCGACCGGCCAGCGGATGATCGGTGAAGATGCCGGTCAGAGTTCCGGTCTGGCCGGCAATCGGCAAACCAGATCCGAAGGCACTGTCGGGAGTGAACCGTTGCATGACGGACAGCAAGGCGGAGCAGGTGATTCGGTTGTCGAGGCTGAGACCGGACCCATCGGACAGCACGACCGAGGTGGTGTCGATCCCCCACTCCACCAGCTTGGCGGTCATGACGCGAGCGCCGGCTTCGCGCGAGCCGATTCCTTCACCGACAAGTCCGATCTCCTTCATCAGGAGTTCGGCGGTGTTGTTGTCACTGTTGGCCAGCATTTCTCCGACGACATCTGAAACGGGCGCGGAGTCGATTGTGGCGATGACGTTCCCCCCGGTCGGAGCGATACCACTTGCAGCCGAACCTGCAACGGTGATGCCGCGTTCGTTCAGCAGCCGGATGAATTCTCGGGCCGCGCCGGTGTTTGGGTCGTTCGCACGTTGCTGTTCGCCGAGCACTCGGCTGTCGTTTGCCATCAAAGCGTCATAGGGGCCCGCCTCAAGCCCGGCCACACCGTCGCCCCATCCCGGCGCAAAGAATTCGTCGTCGTACCGGGAGCCATCGCCAACGACGTTGCCGGTGATCGCCGTGATGCCGGCATCACGTACTCGGTCTGCCAGCGTGTCGAGCGACGTCGGCGAAAGCACTGCATACCGCTCGAGGTTCGACGTCGGATACCAATCCGACGACAGCAGTGGATCGCCGCCGCCAACCAGCGTCAGGTCGCCGCCGATCACGCCGTCGACCGGCGCCGTGGCGCTGACGACCGAGGTCGTCAACACGGTTTCGGGACCGACGACATCGAGTGCGACTGCTGCGACCACGAGCTTCTCATTACTGGCCGGAATGACGGGCAGGTCGAGGTTTTTGGCACCGACCAGGATGCCATCGACCGAGGCCGCTGCGCATGACCGGTCATTGAGCGTGCCGAGAAATGGTGTCAGCTCCTGCTGGAAGTCAGACACGTTGAGCTGCCGCGAGAGCACTGCTGGTACACGCCGCATCGACAGCATCGACGTACTCAACGGGTCAGCGAACGCGGGTGGGGCCACGACGGTGCTCGGCGGCGGCGGCGCTGGCTCGTTCTCCTCGATCGATCCGTCAGCCCAGCTGAACAACGCAAAGAGCGCGATTGCCGGGATGACTGCGAACGCGCCAAGGACGAGGAGCGGCCCAGCGCTGCGCCGCGGGCGACCCCGGCGCTGTTGGCGGTCCCCTCGCTGCACTCGATCTTCAGGTCGACTCACCGGCTGATTCACAGACCTCGCGCAGACCGATACATCTGTCGTCGTACGAGATGGCTCAGTGCGGCAACCGCTTGCCCGCCGCTCGAGTAGCAGAGTCGGCCAGTCGCCCGCACCGCCGCCGGCCCAGCATTGTCGGGGTCGGCGACGGCAAGTTCGGTGCACGTCAGGATCGGCTTGCCCGTCGACACGCTGAGCTCATGGGCCGCTTCGGCAAATCGAGCGTCCTGTCGTTCGTGGTAGCCCACAATTCGTTCCAACCCGTGATCGGGAAAGAAACGTCCTTCACGCATCATTCGCGCCTGGTTCGACTGGATACCAAGGCCGAGATAGATGATCGAGTGCACCTCGGGGTGCGCGGCACACAGCGCCATGACGTCAGGCACGGTGTCGCGCGTTTCCCCGCCGGCACAGTCGATTGGGTTGTTCTTACTCCACCGCGGCGGCAGGAGTTCGTCGATCGATGCTTCCAGATCCGACGGGATGTCCATCAGCACCAAGTCGTCGGCGCTCGTGATGGCATCAGCGGTGACCACGCCCCACCCACCGACCGTGGTGAGCACCATGACATTGGGCCCAGCGGGAAGCGGCTGGGTCGCAAATGTGGCAGCAGCGTCGAACGCCGCCGAGACACTCGGTGCCCGCGAAATACCGACCGAGCGGCAGGCGCCATCGAAAATCTTGTCGTTGGCTGCCAACGCTCCGGTATGACTCGCTGCCGCCTGCGCACCGCCTTCGGTCGCTCCACCCTTGACCAAGACGAGCGGTTTACGATCGGCCGCTCCAGCCAGGCGGTTGATCAGACCCTGTCCATCGGTGATCCCTTCGATGTACGCAAGCCCCACGTTGGTGGCATCGTCGTCGGCATACCAGTCGAGATAGTCGGCAACGCTGACCGCTGCGGCATTGCCGGCTGAGATCGCACGGCTGATTCCAACCCCCGACGCACGCGACATGTTCAAGAACGTCGAGACGAAGTTGCCGCTCTGACTCGCAACGCCAATGCCCCCGGCCGGCGGATTAGGCGCAACGATCTGGGCGCAGAGATCGACGGGCGTGCTGACCACGCCCTGTCCGTTCGGGCCTGCCAGCAAGATGCCCAGTTCGTCGGCGAGGGCCACCAACTCGTCCTCGGCCCGCTGACCGGCCTCGTCGGCCTCGCCGTAGCCGGCGGATGTGAGAAATGCGGCTCGGATGCCTTTCGCTGCGCAGGCTCGCAACAGATCGGGATTGCCGGCCGCCGGAGTGCACACGAAAACGAGGTCGGCAGCGCCATCGGGAATTTCGGCGATGTCGGCAACGGTCTGAATGCCGAGCACCTCCTCGCCCTTGAGGTTCGTTCCGAACACCGCACCAGCGAACCCGCTCGCCAAGATGTTGTGAAGCGAAACGAATCCGAACTTGCCGGGGTGTGTGGACGCTCCGGACACCACAACGCCTCGAGGTTCGAACAATGCCTGAAATTGCTCGTCGCTGGGCCGGGCACGCAGCACAGCGCGATCCGTGGCCACCGCCGCGAGCTCGACCAGGCCGTCAACGGCCACCACGCGCCCGCTGGCCTCGACGATGAGTGGGTTGATGTCGACGCTCGCGACGTCGCTGCGTTCTGCAGCCAGGCGACCGAGGCCGGTCAGGACCTCGACCAGTTGGGAGCGATCGACCGCCGCCTCGCCACGGAATTCGCCGAGCAGCTTCTGTGTTGCCAAGTCGTCGATCATCTCGAGGGCCGTGATCGCGTCAACCGGTGCCGGACGGAACACCACATCAGCGACCGCCTCGGCAAGAATGCCGCCGACGCCGAGCATCACGGTGGGTCCGAATTGCGGATCCCGAACAATGCCGGCGATCAACTCACGATTGCCGCTGATCATTGGCGCAATGAGGACGTCGACCTCACCGTCGTCCGGATGGGCAGCCGCCAGCAGGTCGGTCGCCGCTTGCTCGACGGCTGCAGCATCGCCGAGCCGGAGCTTGACCAGGCCGCGTTCCGTCTTATGCGCAATGGCATCGCCGTTCAGCTTTGCCACCACCGGGTAGCCAAGCTCATTCGCCGCCTCGACCGCTGCAGCTGGTGTGCCGGCGAAACGTTCACCGGCAATGGGCACGCTGTAGTCGGCGAGCAGCGCCTTGCTGTCTCGTTCGGAGAGCGTCGTGGAATTGGTCGTGTCATGGCCCATCAGCCCGCCAATCTACTTTCCAGGCCTCCGGAGTTCAGGACGGCACGAGTGCAGCGCGAAAGAATTCGATGATGTGTGCGCTCCGGCGTTCGAGCGCCGCTGCTGACAGCGGATTCTCGTCGAGCAGCCCCTCGAGGAACGGAGCATCGGAAAAGTAACTGAGGAGTGCGCCGTAGCCGGTGAGCAGCAACTGCTCGGCGTTCTGTTCGCGAAACGTGCCAGCGTCCATCTCGCGTCGAAAATAGTCAGCGGCCTGGTCGAACATCGGCCTCAACACGGCAGCGAGGTCAATACCCAGGTGTGCCCCACCATCGATGGCCTCACGGCGCATCAGGATCACATAGTTCGGATTGTCGGCGAAGAAGCCGAATCCGGCCCGCAACACACCCTCGACCTTCAGCCACCCGGAGGCCGGGGCGTCAATCGCCCCGACCAGCCGAGCAAACCAGTCGCTGAGCAGCCGCTCGAACACCTCGCCGTACAGCGCTTCCTTCGACAGGAAGTGGTGCAACAGGCTGGGTCGCCGGATGCCGACTTCGGCGGCAATGTCGTTCAATGACGTGCCGCTGTAGCCCGCGTGGGCAAAGCAGATCAGCGACGCATCAAGAATTTGGTCGCGCGTCGATCGATCACCACTGCTTGCGTCGGTGACGCGCTCGTTGATGATCTGGCTCGACATGCGTTGCGAACGCTATCTCGCCGCTTTCGGCATGGGATCAGGCCGGCGGGTAGACACCCATTGCCTTGGACTTCTCGGTGCTCCAGAAGATGACCGCGATTTCGTCGATCAGCGACACGAGCTTCTCGCCAGCCGCGGGATCCATGGTCTTCTTTGCCTCGCCGGCCTGATGGATGGCATCCCAGAAGAGCTGGTGCAAGTTGGGGTGCGCTGCGAAATGGTCAGGAGCGAAGAAGTCTGCCCAGAGCACCATCAGGTGATGCTTGGTCTCCTCGGCGCGAGCTTCCTTGATCGAGATACAGCGGGCGCGGAAGACCTCGTCGTCAGACTCTGCGTACTTCTTGGCGGTCTTGAGGACCGAGAGCGCCTCGATCTTGGCCTGTGCGGGGTCATAGACGCCGCAGTAGAGGTCGCAGTGTGCGTGGGCAACAGTGGCGTTGGCGAAAAGCTTGGCGAACATAGATATCTCCTTGAGATTCGGATGGGGCGCACGTCTGGTGGGCCCCCGGACAATCCCTCGAAACATACACTCATCGAACGCGATCGGGCACCGATCAGCACCACAATTCAGCACCACAATTCTCATGTCCTTCGAACCCCAACAGCTGGATCCCCTTCGACGTGCCCCGCGCCGACTCCTGCCTCGCCGATTTCTGAGCCGTGATCGATCGATGGAACCAACAATCGTCGATGGCCAGGGTCTGATCGGCGTCACCTTTGGTCGAGTGCGCGTCGGTCAGATCCGGACCTTCGAACATCCGGATCGACCGGGGTTCTGGATGGTGAAGCGGGTCAGTGCCACCGATGGCGGGTCGATGATCGTCGAATCGGACAATCGAGACATTCGTACGGAGGACTCACATTCGTTCGGACCCGTCGACACGACCGGCTCGTATCGCATCGTGCTCAGAATCCCTCGGCGCTGGATGTAGCGCGTCGGACGTGCGGACCTACGCTCGTTCTCATGGCGATCTACCTGTGTCACGAGCACCCGGACCTCACTGCGCACGACGCGTCAGTCGTCGATGCGCGACCTGGCGCCGTTGCTCTTTCGCGCTCCGCGTTTCATCCGGGTGGCGGTGGTCAGGTCAGCGACATCGGGACATTGGTGACGTCAGATGGGCCGGTCACCGTGGCCCGCATCGAGGTGGACGGCGACACGTGGTGGCACATGCTGGACGATGAGTCAGCGCTCATCGACGGTGACGTCGAGGTGCGGATCGATACCGATCACCGCCATCGTGTTGCCTCGCTTCATACGATGAGCCACGTCCTGAATGCCTTCGTGTACCAAGAGTTCGAAGGCTCCCTCGTCACCGGGGCCCAGATCAACGGCGATGGCACTGGGCGCATGGATTTCGATCTGAGCCAGATCGACAACGATCGCCTTCGGGCGCTCGAGGCCCCTGTCAACGACGTGATCGAACGCAGTCACGCAGTTGACGCGGTCTACGTCGACGCCGCCGAGGCAGCGGCAACCAACGGGTTGGTGCGCTCGCTGTCCGTTGCTCCCCCGCCCACCGACGACGGCCGCCTCCGACTCATCGATGTCGCCGGTCTTGACCGCCAAGCCTGCGGCGGCACGCATCTCTCGAATACCGCCGAGAGTCCTCCGTTCAAGATCGGGAAAATCGAAAATAAGGGCAAACGCAATCGCCGCGTCCGTTTCACGTTGGGAGCCTGACCGTGACTGAGCCGCAGGTTGAGCCAAGCAAGTGGACCGAGATCGTGCGGGAAGACCCCACTCACTCGCACCGATACGTCGAACGATTTCGCACGATGGAAGCCGAAGGCCGCGACCTCGCCGGCGAGGCACGGTTGATCGATGCACTGGCGCCCCGCGCCGCTCGAGTCCTCGACGCTGGATGCGGCCCAGGTCGCGTCGGAGCATTTCTCCACTCGCTCGGTCACACCGTGGTCGGCGTCGATGTCGATCCGGTGTTGATCGTTGCCGCGAATGCTGATCACCCGGGCCCAACCTGGATCGTCGCGGATCTCGCTGAACTGAGCCTGGCACCGGACGTCGCCGGGGATGGCTTCGATGTCATCGTCTCGGCAGGCAACGTCGTGACATTCCTTGCCCCGAGCACTCGCCGGGCGGTGCTGACGAACCTGCGCCACAGCCTGCGGCCAGAGGGTCGCCTGGTCATCGGATTCGGAGCCGGGCGCGACTATCCCTTCGACGAGTTCTTTGAGGATGTCAACGCAGTCGGATTGACCGTTGACGTCCGCCTCAGCTCTTGGGATGGCCGCCCCTATGACGCGACGTCTGAGTTCCTGGTCGCAATCCTCAGCTGAGATTCTTGCTCGGTACGATCCATCGTCATGCAGATCGTTTCCGCACTGTTCGTCGAGAACTTCGAGATGCGTCAGGCCCCAGGCCCGTCGACCCGCATCGACATGACCGGCGTGATGTTCAGCCAGGCCGCTCCATCTCCCGCGCCCGTCACGATCGACCCCCACCTGGTGGCCTTGATCTTCTGTCCTGAGGGAGCCTCCGGCAACGGTGTCTTCGAAGTGATCTTCCGCAACGGCGTGGAGGAGGACAGCGAGCAGCTCGCGCGCAATGTCAGCCCGTTCACCGTTGAACCGGGCAAGTTCACCTATCGGCTGGTCAAGGGTGAGCTCGACTTCGACAGTTACAAGCAGATCTTTGCCCACTGCCGGGTGGACAAGAACCCGTGGCACCTCGTTCCGTTTACGCTGCTTCCACCCGTCGCGGACTGACGGTTGTTCGGTTCGGGGCCGGCCTCAACTACCCTCGGACGCGTGTCGCTGACTGCTGAACAAGACGCCGCCGCCATCTCTCTGGTGAGAGGTATGTCGATGGATGGCCCGCTCGCCGCAAACAGCGGCCACCAAGGCACCGGGATGGCTCTCGCGCCGCTTGCTCACACTCTGTACAGCAGGGTGATGAAGCACGACCCAGCGGACCCGCACTGGACCGATCGCGACCGGTTCGTTCTGTCCGGTGGCCATGTCTCGATCCTCCAGTATTCGATGCTGTTTCTCAGTGGCTACGGCCTCGAACTCGAGGACCTCAAACAGTTCCGCCAGTGGGGCTCGCTCACACCTGGTCATCCTGAAGTCGGCCACACCGCCGGCGTCGAGGTCACCACCGGTCCGCTTGGCCAAGGCTTCGCCAATGCCGTCGGCATGGCCATCGCCGAGGCCAACCTGCGCGCCCGATTCGGAGCCGACGCAGTGAACCACCACACATTTGTGGTCGCCGGCGACGGCTGCCTCATGGAAGGCGTCAGCCACGAGGCCGCCTCGTGGGCAGGCCATCTCGGCTTGGGACACCTCGTCTGCATCTTCGACGACAACAAGATCACCATCGATGGCCCAACCGACCTCACCGTCAACGAGGACACCGCCGCCAGGTTCCGGTCGTATGGGTGGGATGTCCAAGAAGTCGGCGACATCAGCAACGATGTCGATGCACTTGAGGCAGTACTCAACGCTGCAAAAGACACGGCGCAACCAACCCTGATCATGTTGCGGACGCACATCGGCTATCCCTCACCGGATCACGTCGATACGAATCACGCCCACGGCAACCCGTTCACCCCCGAAGACGTCACCCGAACGAAGGCGGTCATGGGGATCCCAGACGAGGCGTTCTGGGCCCCGCCTGAACTCGTTGGCGCATATCGCTCACATGTCGGTGGACGCGGCGCAGCGTCCAACGCTGCTTGGCAAGCGGCAGCGAAAACGGCAACCGAGTCACCCGACTGGCAGGCCGCCTGGGCCCAAAGCGGACTCGACGGCTGGAACGCCGACCTCCCGGTGTACGAGCAAGGCGATTCGGTGGCCACCCGAAAGGCCATTCAGAAGGCGCTCGACGCCACCTTCGCACTCCTCCCCGGGCTGATGAGCGGATCAGCGGACCTCAAGGGCAGCAATGGCGTCGCGCTCGGCGGATCCACACCCTTCGCCACCGACAACGAAGCCGGCCGCTACCTGCACTTCGGCGTGCGCGAGCACGCGATGGGTGCTGCAGCCGTCGGCATGTCAGCACATGGTGGTGTTCTCCCGGTCACCGCAACGTTCTTCGTGTTCGCGGACTACATGCGGCCGCCGATCCGTTTGGCTGCTCTCACTGGCGCCAAGGTCTGCTTCGTGTTCACGCACGACTCGGTCGGCGTCGGCGAAGACGGCCCGACCCATCAACCTGTCGAGCAACTGGCCTCGCTCCGAGCCATCCCTGGCCTGCATGTGATTCGGCCAGCCGACGCCAACGAGACCATTCAGGCCTGGGCAGACGCGGTCCTGCACGATGGACCCACCGTCATCGTCCTCAGCCGTCAGAACATCACAGTCACCACCGACGGCGAAGCCGTCTGCACGGGCGCGGCTGTCGTGTATCCCGCCGACACGCCCCAAGTCGTCCTGGCCGCAACCGGTAGCGAGGTGGCACTGTGCACCCAGGCAGCCGAGCAACTCGCAGCAACAGGCATCGCAGCACAGGTTGTCTCCATGCCGAGCTGGGACCGCTTCGACGAGCAGAGCGACGACTTCAAGGCTGGCGTGTTCCCCACGGGCGTTCCGGTGCTCTCCGTCGAGGCCGGCGTCACGTTCGGATGGGCCAAGTACGCCGATGCCTCGATCGGCATCGACCGATTCGGAGCCAGCGCCCCGGGTGGCCTCGTGCTCGACAAGCTTGGCATCAATGTCGACAACGTGGTGGCCCAGGCCACAACGCTGGCGAACTGAACTCGAACCAACGATCAAACTGGAGCAACGACATGAGTGACCGTTTGCAGGATCTCTTCGTCCAGCAGGGCCAGAGCCCTTGGCTGGACAACTTGAAGCGTGACTACATCACATCCGGCAAGCTCGTGGAAGTGCGCGACAGCGGTGTCCGTGGACTGACCTCGAATCCGTCGATCTTCCAGAAGGCAATTCAGGGTTCGGCGGACTACGACGAGCAGTTCAACGAGATCGCTGCCGACGGCGGGTCGATCGTTGACGACTACTGGTCGCTCGTTATCCGTGACATTCACGGCGCTTGCGACGTGTTCTCGAAGGTCTACGACCAGTCGAACGGCACCGATGGCTTCGTCAGTGTCGAAGTGGCACCGAGCCTCGCCCACGATGGCCCGGGCACGGAGGCTGCTGCCCGTGAGTTGCACGAACGAATCCAGCGCCGCAACCTGATGGTCAAGATCCCGGGTACAGCCGAGGGCATCGCTCCTATCGAGCAGATGATTGCCGAAGGCCGTTCGATCAACGTCACGTTGATCTTCAGCCTGCCGCGCTATGCCGAAGTAATCGACGCGTACCTCACCGGGCTCGAGCGCTTTGCCAAAGATCCCGACGCCGACCTGTCACAAGTTGCCAGTGTTGCGAGCTTCTTTATCAGCCGTGTCGACGTCGAGGTCGACAAGCGTCTTGAGGCAAACGGATCCGACGCCGCCCTTGCGCTGCGCGGTCAGGCTGCGGTTGCTCAGGGCAAGCTTGCCTACAAGTTGTTCGCCGAGCGGTTTAGCGGTCCCCGTTGGGAAGCGCTGGCAGCACGTGGCGCCCACGTCCAGCGTCCGCTGTGGGCTTCGACCGGCGCCAAGAACCCTGCCTATTCCGACGTGCTCTACGTCGACGAACTCATCGGCCCCGACACCGTCAACACACTGCCCGAGCCGACCCTCGAAGCGTTTGCCGATCACGGCACCGTCGCTCGTCGCGTCGATGCTGACGTGGACGAGTCTGCAGCAGTCTGGGCGGCACTCCCCTCAGTGGGCGTCGACATGGACGACGTCGCCGATCAACTCGAGCGCGAGGGCGTTGCGAGCTTCATCGGTGCATTCGATGAGTTGATCGAAGCCCTCGAAGACAAGGCCGCCGAACTCCGCAGCTGATTTCGAGGCTGCGTTCGCTCAGCCGTCGATGGTCAGCGAGATGCGGTGATAGCCCTGGGCGCCGTTCGGGGCGACGGCTGCCGGCTCTGACGGCTGCGGTTCACCCATCCCGTCGAAGGCCCGCGCTTCGATCGTGTGCTTGCGCGGCTCGACATCGTTCAAGCGATACACCCACTGCACCCAGGTGTCATTCGAGGGCACCGAGGCCATCTCGGCGTCGCGCCACTCGCCTTCGTCGACGCGGATCTGCACCTTCGATACACCGCGGTGCACTGCCCACGCGACACCGCCGATCGCGACCTCGCCAGTCCTTTTCGAACCGCTGCGGGGCGTGTCGATCCGCGCCATGGTCTTGACCGGTCCGAGCTTCGACCAGCCGCGCGGGATCCAGTAGGCATCGAACTCGTCCCAGCGGGTCAGGCGGATGTCCGTCACCCACTTGGTCGCTGACACGTAGCCAAACAAGCCGGGTACAACAATCCGGACGGGGTAACCGTGCTGCGCCGGGAGCGGCTCGCCGTTCATGGCAATCGCCAACATGGCGTCGCGGCCGTCCATGATTGATTCGAGGGGACTCCCGCAGGTCCAACCGTCGATCGAGCGACTGACCACTTGTTCGGCATCAGGCTGCACACCGGCCTCGTCGAGGATGTCTTTGAGTAACACGCCCTGCCAGAGCGCATTACCGACCAGATCACCACCGACTGGATTCGACACACATGACAGCGTGATGTGGCGCTCGATCTGCGGACGAGCGAGCAGGTCATCAAATGTCAGCTCGATGGGGTTGTCCACAAGACCGCTGATCTGCAGCTTCCACGTGTCGACTCGGACCTGTGGCACCACGAGCGCTGTATCAATCCGATAGAAGTTGTCATTGGGCACGACAAAGGATTCGATGCCTTCGACCCCCAACTCGAAATCGCCGGGGACGGCTTGGGCCGCGTTGTCCACGTCAGGAATCGCCAGGTTTGCGCGCTCCTCGTTCACCTCGAAGCGTTGCTGCAGTACTCGTCCGACGCCGCCCGTGACGGCAGCTGCAGACCCAACGGTGACCGCTCCGGTGAGGAACTGGCGCCGGTCGACGCCCATCATCACGCGATGACCGTCTTCCTCCAACACCTGGGGTTTCGGGCCGAGCCACCAGAGCACAGCGATCGAGACACCTGTGCCGACAATGGTCGGCAAGAGCTTGGCAATCGTCGGGTCAGGCCGAATCAGCACGGCCCAGGCGCCGACAACCCCGATGGCTCCGGTCAGCGCAAACGCACCCGCCCGCTCCCCACGCATCATCAAGATGCCGACGACCACGCCGAGTCCGAGCACCACGATCAGCGCGCCCGATACGAGAACGGCCTTGTCGCTGGTTCCGAACTGCTCGATCGCCCAGTTCTTCAACCACTTCGGCGTCCAGTCGATGAATTCCTGACCGACGGGCACCACCGGTGACGAGGACCCCTGAACGAGGCCGACGACCAACTCGGCGGCGGCCAGGCCCACAGCGGTCGCCAGCAAGCCGAGGACTGCACCCAGCTTCTTCGAGCCGTAGGATCCGTTGTTCATGGCATCAGGTGTATCTGAATCTGCCGCGGCTCGCGCCCGGGTCATCGTCGAAGAACTCGGAGTTTCCGGATCGGTTCGACTCGCGACAGAGTTGGTTTCCGAAGCACTCGGTCTCATCACTGACGAGCCTGACATGCTTGACCTGAAAATTGCCACCGCTGCGCTCGCGGAGATGCGCGATGCCTACGAGATGTTCAAGCCCTACAAGAACGAGCGCAAGGTCTCGATCTTCGGTTCGGCTCGGATCAAGCCCGATGATCCGCTCTACGCGCAAGCCCGGAACCTGGCCGCAGCGTTGGCTGACCGAGGCTGGATGACCGTCACAGGGGCGGGCCCAGGAATTATGCAGGCAGGCATGGAAGGCGCGGGTGTCGAGAACTCAATCGGCGTCTCGATCCGGCTTCCCTTCGAATCCGGCGCGAACTCGATCATCGCCGACGACGACAAGCACGTGTCGATGAAGTACTTCTTCACCCGCAAGCTCATGCTCATCAAAGAATCACAAGGCTTCGTCTGCCTGCCCGGCGGAGTCGGCACGCTTGACGAGACGTTCGAGTTGCTCACGCTCACGCAGACCGGCAAAGGCATCCCCGTTCCAATCGTGTTGCTCGATGAGCCGGGCGACCCCTACTGGGAGGCCGTCGACGGCCTCATGCAGCAGCTCGTTCGCCGTGGATTGGTGTCCGCCGGCGATACGGCGCTGTACACAATCACCGACTCCTGCGATGAGGCGTGTCGGATCATCGACGAGTTTTACGCGAACTACGACTCGATCCGCTTCGTCGGTGACCACATGGTGATGCGCATGCAGCGTGCGCCAACGAACGCCCAGCTTGCCGATCTCAACGAGCGGTACGGCCACCTCGTCGTCGACGGCACGATTCACCGGGCCGAGCCGTACAAGATCGAAGTGCGCGACGACGACAAGCTCGACCTCGAGCGGATCGCGTTCCACTTCACGCGACACGGATACGGCGACATCATCCGCCTCATCGGCGACATCAACTCCTACGTCACGTAGCCACAAAGCGATCCGACCAGTTGTCGCTCTCCGGTCACCAGTTGTCTGAGTCGTCACCGTCGAGTTGACGCAGAATCCCTGCAGCCTTTTCGATCGCGCGACGTGCCTGCATCAGCTTCTTGTCGTCGACGGGCCGTTGCATCTCGCCGTCAGCCACGGCTTCACGCAGCGCGTCGAAGGCGATCTCATCGATGTCGGCGCCAATCGCCGTCAGCCGGTGTACGAGATCGCCATAGTTCGCCACCTCAGAGTCCCAGCGCGTCGGCCACGATGTCGACGGGGTGACGAACCTCCAGGTCGTCGCCGAGCACTGCGCTCAAGTGCATCGAGCAGCCGGGGTTGGCGCTCGCAACCAGCGAGGCATCACTGCGGCTGGTAGCGCGGGCGATCGAAGCAACCTTGCGTTCCCGAATCTGGCCGGCGAGGTCGGGCTGCAACGCTGAGTATGCCCCACCTGCACCGCAGCACAATCCATCGTCATCGAGTTCGACGACCGACGCCACATGCCCCAACAGGGTGCGGACCGGATCAACCACGCGTTGCACGTGACGCAAGTGGCACGGGTCTTGCACGATCACTGTCGGTCGAGGACTCGCCATCGATGGAAGACGATCGACGCGCTCGGCCAGGTACTCGTTCACGTCGAGCACCCGCATGCTGAAAGCCACCGCATCCGGGGTCCCGATGAGGTGCCCGTAGTCCTTCATCGCCGCCCCGCAACCCGCCGAATTGACGACGATCGGAGCATCGCCTGGCATGGAGGCCATCACGTCGGCTGCCAACCGGCGCGTCTCGTCCTCAAGTCCGGCGTGCACGTGGAGCGCCCCGCAACATCCACCCCCGGCAGATGGAATCGCATAGCTCTCCCCGACTGCAGTGATGAGCTTCGCCGTATTGACATGCGTCTGACGTTGCCAGGCATCCATCACACAACCGGTGAACAGCCACACGTCGCTCCCGGTGGCCGCCAAGCGGGCTGGCCTCCGAATGGGCAACGTTGCGAGACCCAGCCGTTTGGGCACGAGCCGCAGCCGCTGCGCAACAGCGAGGAGCGACGACCCAGCAAGCAGCAGCCGATGTCGCGGCAACACTTGAAATCCCATGCGTTGCCACCACGGAGTGATTCGCTTCGACGACGCCAGCGCTGACCTCGTGCCCTCCATCAAGTCGCCGAACTGCACACCGCTCGGACAGGCCGGCTCACACCCTCGGCACTGCACGCATGTCTCCATGAAGTCCACGAAGGTCTTGTCGATCGGAAGTTCGCCGGACTCAACCGCGCGCATCGCGTCGATGCGCCCTCGCGGCGAATACGCCTCCTCACCCGACACTCTAAATGTTGGACAGTGCGGCAGGCAGAGCCCGCATGAGACACACGTCGACAACTTGCCGGGATCAAGGTTCAACACGCCATCGAGCACGACAACAGCGTACGCGGACCGGTCCACCCGTACGCTGCCCTCGTGCCAGAAGGACACACCATTCACAAGATTGCCAGGGACCACGGAAAGCTTCTCACTGGTCGAACCGTGCGCGTCACCAGTCCGCAAGGACGTTTTGCTGGTGACGCCGAGCGTGTCGATGGTGCCGTTCTCGACAAGATTGAGCCCCACGGCAAGCATCTCTTTTACCACTGGTCGACCGGCGAAGTTGGCCATGTCCACCTCGGGCTGTTCGGCAAGTTCAAAGTGCACACCGGCGACGATCGTCCAGAACCACGCGGCGCCGTCCGAATGCGTCTTGTCGCCGACTCAGCAACGATCGACTTGGCGGGCCCCACCGCTTGTTCCATCGACGACCCGTCGGTGCGAACCGAGATCCTGGGTCGCCTCGGACCCGACCCCATCAAACCGCGCCAGAGCAAACAGAAGATGTTCGACAAGATCTCACGGTCCAAACGCGGCATCGGCGATCTCCTCATGGATCAATCAGTGGTCGCTGGGGTCGGCAACGTGTATCGCGCCGAGGCACTCTTCGTCTGCGGCATCCACCCACTCCAGCCGGGCATCAATTTGGATATCGCCGAGCTGGAGGCGCTCTGGGTCACGATCACGGCGATGCTGCGCAAGGGAGTCAAGGACGGTCGCATCGTCACCGTCGAACGGTCGGAACTCGACATTCCGAATGGCGTCCGCATCAAACGCGGCGAAGCCACCTACGCATACAAACGGGACCACTGCCTGCGATGCGGTACCGAGATCCAACTGCTCGCCATCCAGAACCGGACGAGCTACCACTGCCCCACCTGCCAACCTGGCTGACTCGCTGTCTACGTTGGGAGTCATGGCCATTCCTCGAGTCCGGTGGAACGACAACCCGACCACGCTGCACACGATCACCGCAGCAATCGACCAGGCCGGATGCTGCGTCGTCGAGGATGCCATCCAAAACGAGACCGCTTAGGCTGACCGGCGCGAGTTGGTCGCATTCGACAGTGCCGGCTCGATCGGTGCCAGTGCCTTCGAAGGGCACGCCACGCGTCGGACCGGAGCGCCGCTCCCCCGCTCGGCGACCTTCCGCTCGATCGCGATGCACCCGGCGGTGATGTGCGCGGGAGCCACGTACTCGGGCCAACGACTGGATGGAGATTCTCTGCATCAGAGTTCATCCAGATCGAGCCCGGTGAGACGGCCCAACGGCTGCACCGCGACCAGTGGAAGTACAACATGGTCGATTTTCCGAACGAAATCGAGTTGAACGGAATGTGGGCGATCAGCGAATTCACCGCATCGAACGGTGCCACCCGGATCTTTCCTGGCAGTCATCGCGACGGCAACCCAGAGCCGCGCGACGCTGATGCCGCCGTCCCTGCCGAGATGGCGGCCGGGTCACTCTTGCTGTACACGGGCAGGCTGTATCACGGCGGCGGGGCCAATACGAGCGACGGATGGCGTCTTGGACTCTCGTTGCAGCACGCGGCGAGTTGGCTGACGCAATCAAGCAACCAATTTCTTGAATGCCCGCCAGCAATCGTCGCTGACTGGCCCGACGATCTCTTACGGTTCATCGGATACGCGAAGGCCGGCAACGGCCTGGGCTATCGGCGCGACAGCGAGGGTCCGCTCAGCGCAGTGCACCCTGAACGGGATTTCGAACATGGCTGGGCGACTGTGCGGCCCGATTGACAACCATGCGCCAACTCTTGGCCCTCAGGCTCTAGAGCAGGTCGAACCAGACGCCTTCTTGAGCAGTCCCCATGTAGTTGATGAAGATCTCATCACCCTCGCGAATGGTCCGCAATGCCGTGATCACCAGCTCATGTTGAGTTTCGAGGGTCTCGGCGTTCGGGGCGTAGCTGTGGTTGTAGAGCGATCCATAACCCAATGCCAGCGCGGTGGATTCAGTTCCCCAGCCGAACACATATCCGTCGGCTCCCAGCGACAGCGCCTCGGCCCGCTCGCCATCGACGATGAGCATGGGGCACCGTTCGATCTCCTCACCGGCTGTGATGACCCGACGGGCAAACACGCCGCGGCCCGCTCCCGTCGGTGATTCCGCCACACGCAGGTCAGATGTGCTGCCGCTTGACATGGTGGACAAGTCAACCGGGCGCTACTGGGCTTGCCACATCGGTGCGTCGGATTCTCCGCGCCAGTGCGCCAGCCGGCGCTGCGCCTCTGGCATGGCGGCCTCATTGCGTATCGCTGCTTTCAGTCGCATCAAGGTCGCCGCAACCAGGCGGAGTTCTGCAAAGGCCTCGGCGGACTGATCACCGGCCATTGATCGCCCGTAGCCGGCGGCGAAACCGGCATACCAGGACGCTTCACCACCCCACCGTGTCTGCCAGGTCATCATCGGCGCGTGATCCCAGCCAGGCGGCGCCCAGCAGAGGAGGTCCCAGTCGATCAGCACGGGTCCCCGCTCGGCCATGATCACGTTGCCTGGGTGAACGTCGCCATGGCAGACAACCGAACCAGCGTCATCGGTCCAATGCGGCCAACGATGAATCGCTGCGACGATCCCCGCTCGCGCCGACTCGTCGAGTACCGCACCGACATCGTCGAGCAGCGCAGCGAAGTCCCACCAGGGGAAGTCGATCGGGCGTGGGAGTGGATACCTGGCAGGCAAGTCAGCGACAGCAATGTCGTGGGTGCGCCGCACCAACTTCCCGACGGACTGCCAATCGATCGCAGCATTCGACTTCGGTACATACTCCCACGCTGTTGCGCTCAGCCCGTTCGACTCGACGACATCAGCACGCATTGGACGGGTGACAGCCAACCCACGATCGAGCAGCATCTCGGCGAGTTCGATCGATGCAACTGCTGGTGCACTCGGCGCGCTGACGCGGAGCACGACGTCGCCAGACCGGTAGATCGCATTCATGCTGGCGCGCAGCAAGATGGGCTCATCGAGTCCCCAATGCGCAGCCGCCTGGGACGCCACCAGCCCGGCGGCGTCGAGATCAGCGACCGGGCGATCGACGAACGGGCGCAGCACGTCGGATTCGACTCAACGGACCGACAGCGCGTCGATACCAGGGTTCAGGCGACCGGTTGGATCGAACTCCTGCTTGATCCGTGCGTGCAGATCGGCCTGAACGGGATCAGGCGATCGCTCCGGCCGGGGGCGCGTGTGGTGGACCACGCCGACACCGATCTCGGCGACGAACGAACCTGGCGAGGCCACCCGCAGCGATACCAATTCCGATGGCGCCATCGACCAACGGCCGCCCGTCGGGAGCTCCGGGCCGCTCGAAACGGCCGTCAGTAAAAACCGTTCGGCCATCTCCGCCACGTCGCGATCATCACCTTCGAGCAGAACCCAGGTCGTCGCTCCGTCCCACAGCACTGACGTCGGGCGGAACAGTCCGGTCAACAGTTCCCACGGATCGCGATCGGACGTGAACCATTGCTCGAAGGACGCCTTCGGCCGTGTGCGAAGAATGACGTCACCGATGAACCCAAGCGTTCCGTGGGACCCAACCAACAATCGACAGAGATCGAATCCGCTGACGTTCTTCACGGTCGGTCCGCCGGCTTTGACGAGCTTGCCGGCAGCGTTGACGTAGTTGGCCTGCAGCAACGCGTCGCGCATCGCTCCGTAAGCCAACCGGCGAATCCCGCTCTGGCCGACGGCCAGCGCGCCCCCGACGGTCCCCCCTGAGTGCACGGCGACCTGCTGTCCATGTTCGGCGAGGGCCGCGTCGACCTCGTCGACTGGGGTCCCTGCCCCGCAGCGAATCGTCATCTCGGCGGGCTCGATCCACTCGATGCCGATTGGAGCGTGGACGACTCGGACATCCGACAGCGGGCGCGACCGTGTCCCGAGCCCGGCAATTGCAACCGGACCGGTGGAGCCGACTGCTGCCGCGAAGTCCTCGAGTGTTAGATCCATGCGCCTTCCGGGGCACTGTGGATTTCGCCACATGTGGCAGGGTTCGGCAAGACCTTGTCGGGGTTCGAAATCAGTTGCGGGTCGAACGCTCGACGCAGATCGGCTTGCGCACTGAGATCGGTCTCGGAGAACATCAGCGGCATGAGGTCCCTCTTCTCAAGCCCAATGCCGTGTTCGCCGCTCAGCACGCCGCCTGCATCGACGGATGCCTTCACGATTTCCCTGCCCGCGGCGTGAACACGTTCGGACACTCCTTCGACTGAACCGTCAAACAGAATCAACGGATGGAGGTTGCCATCACCGGCGTGGAACACGTTCAACACCCGCAAGTCGTGGCGTTCGACAATCTCGTAGATTTGGTCCAGCACCTCTGCGAGCTTGTGACGCGGCACCACGGTGTCGTGCAGGTAGTAGTTGGGCATGATGTTCGCGATGGCGCCGAACGCCGACTTCCGCCCTTTCCACAGCAGCGCCCGTTCCTCGTCATCTGCGGCCACTCGAATCGTGCCGACGCCTCGTGCGGACGCAAGCTCGAAGATGCGCTCCACGTCCGCCGCAACCCCTGCAGGCGGTCCAACGACTTCGATCAGTAGTGCGGCAGCCTGATCAACAGGCAGCCCAGCGTGGATGAACTCCTCGACCGCGATCAAACACAGCTGGTCCATCATCTCGACCGCAGCGGGCACGATGCCCGACGCAATGATGTCGCTGACCAGGTTGGCCCCCTCGGCGACCGACCCGAAGTCCATCAGCATCGTTGCCACGTCTGGCGGGTTCTGCATCAACCGGACGCAGATCTTCGTTGCGACGCCGAACATGCCCTCGCTGCCGACGAAGACGCCGCGCAGATCCAGTCCGTCGGGCTCAGGCTCTTCGCCACCGAGAACGCTGATCGACCCGTCGGGCAGCACGACTTCCATGCC
Source organism: uncultured Ilumatobacter sp. (assembly GCF_963980585.1). Taxonomy (NCBI): domain Bacteria; kingdom Bacillati; phylum Actinomycetota; class Acidimicrobiia; order Acidimicrobiales; family Ilumatobacteraceae; genus Ilumatobacter; species uncultured Ilumatobacter sp. The sequence goes on along the minus strand of NZ_CAXCAM010000016.1, from coordinate 4,246 downwards.
GTGGATGTGTGCGTTGGTGACACCGTCGGCAAGACAGTGCGGCCCACCTGAATTGTTGGCGACGTTGCCACCGATCGAACAGGTCTGCTGGCTGCTCGGATCAGGCGCGAAGTGCACGCCGAGATGGGCGATCTGTTTGGATAAATCGAGGTTGAGCACGCCGGGCTCGACCCAAGCAATGCGATTTACTTCGTCGACCGAAAGAATCTTGTTCATCTTCGTGGTCGAGATGACAATGGCGTCTGGAGGCGGCACCGCCCCGCCAGCGAGCCCGGTTCCGGACCCGCGGGCCATGAACGGAACCCCCATGTCAGCTGCCACCTGGACGCACGCCTGCACGTCTTCGGTCGACTCGGCAAAGCAGACGATGCCGGCGCTACCAGTCATGTTCGACGCGTCGTGACGGTAGAGGTTGCGCAATGTCGGCGAATCCCTGACCTGATCGTGGCGGAGCCGCGTGCGCAGCGCCCGCGCGACGGCATCAAGGTCGATTGCCGTGTCGATCACCGTCACAGCGCTCAGCGGCCTCGTTGACGCATCACGATGACTCGGCCACTGTCGACGGGTTGACCGTCGACGAAGACCTTGTCGCCGGGCTCCACGTGATCTTCGAGCGATTCGAGCCGGCCTTCGCGTTTTGCATGGAGTTCGTCTTCATGCTGGTTCATCACCGCTCGCCCTTCACGAACCGCGTCAGCGATGTCGCGTGTCTTTGCTCTGGCCTTGGTCACCGCTGACTTCGCCACCTGTGCGGGTGCGACATTCGAGGCTGCTTCCTTGACCTTCGTTTTCGCGTAGCCGGCACCGGCCACGCCGGCGGCCACGCCACCGACGAACCACGTCACTCGCTTCATCATGCTCGTCGTCTCCGTCGTTCTGGGGCCTGTTCGCCGCGATTGCGCACATCGATCACGTTTCCTGCTGTGCTGGGGTCCGGTCCGATGAGCGACCGCTCAATTGGCTTGCCGCGCAAACGGCTCCAGGCTCGAGACGTTCCCTTGGCCAGCCCTGCAGCCTTGATCGCCGGCGACGAGAACGCCGTGCGGGCCACTCGGCTACCGACGGCATCGCCGATCGCTTCGGCGGAACCGAGCACCTTGTCAAACCGCTCAAGGTCGTTGCGTGCCTCATCGACGGTCAACCGTGCCGCATCGGTGGTGCTCCGCATCTCGAGGAGGAGCGGTGTGGTCTCGGCGCGCAGGTCGACGACGTCTTCACGCAAATCGCGCAGTGTGTCATGGACCCGCAGCAGGACGACGATCAATGCCGTGAACCCGCAGATGAGGACAAACGCCGCGATCACCACCACCAGGTCGCCCGCGCTCATGTTGATGCTCCATGTGGAGACTGCTCAGTTGTACGTGTGGCCATTCGCTGCTCTATCTCTTGTTCCTCGCCGTGCTGGCTCGGTTCGTACCAGCGCTGCCCGCGCTGGGCTTCGGGCAGGTATTCCTGATCGACCCAGCCAGTTGGACTGTCGTGAGGATACTCGTACCCGACTCCGTGGCCCAGCGCTGCTGCACCCTGATAGTGGCTATCACGAAGATGGGGAGGCACTTCACCTGTCGCCCCGTCGCGAACAGCCGCACGTGCATTCCAAATCGCGAGCGCCGCTCGGTTACTCTTCGGGGCGGCGGCCAGGTAGATCGCCGCCTGAGCCAAGTTGAGCTGCGCTTCGGGCAACCCGACGTGCTCGAGCGCGTGGGCTGCTGCCACTGCCACATCCAGCCCTCGGCTGTCGGCCAGCCCCACGTCTTCGCTGGCGAAAATCACCATGCGCCGAGCGATGAATCGGGCGTCCTCGCCTGCTTCGAGCATGCGCGCGAGCCAATACACCGCAGCATCGGGGTCGCTCCCCCGCATCGACTTGATGAAGGCGCTCACGACGTCGTAGTGGTCATCACGTCCGTAGCGCAACGCGCTGGTCCCGAGTGCTGCTTCGACGTGAGCGAGCACGACATGGGTGTAATCCGACAACGCACATGCAACGTCGAGCGAGGTCAACACCTGGCGACCGTCTCCGCCTGCCCGATCGACGAGTAGCTCGAGGGCATCGGCGTCAGCCGTCGTCGCCTCGGCTTCGAGACCTCGCGCCACGAGCTGCTCGATAGCTGGACGATCGAGCGGTTCGAGGCGAAAAAGCGTCGAACGACTGCGCAGCGGAGCGTTGACCTCGAAGAACGGGTTCTCGGTCGTTGCGCCAATCAAGGTGAGGGTGCCGTCCTCCACCGCCGGCAGGAGAGCGTCCTGCTGGGCCTTCGAGAAACGATGAATCTCATCGAGAAACAAGATGGTGCCTTGGCCACGTTCTCCCAAACGTTGGCGAGCACGCTCGATGGTTTCACGCACATCCTTCACGCCGGCGGTTACGGCGGAGAGTTGCTCGAAGGCACGCGCTGTCGAGCCCGCAACGGCCAGAGCAAGCGTGGTCTTACCCGTGCCCGGCGGACCCCACAACAGCGCTGAGCTCAAGCGGTCGCTTTCGACCAGGCAACGCAGCGGACGACCCGGGCCGACCAGGTGCTCCTGGCCGACGACATCGTCAATCGATTTGGGCCGAAGCCGGGCCGCTAGCGGCGCTCGAGCACGGCGAGTCTCCTCGGCAGCCGCTGCGAACAGGTCGGTCATGAACGTGCACCGAGCACGCGCTGGTACGAAGGCTTGCGGAACTCGACCACCTGGTCGACCAGCCACGGCACCTTCACCCACTTCCAGTCGTCGAACTCGTCACCGTCAGGGGTCGGCTCAACCTCGTCGTTGCGAGCCTCAAAAAAGAACCACCGTTGCGCCTGCCCTAAACGTGCCCCTCGTTTGACGCCATCAGGCCACTCGTACACCGTCCAGTCGGGATATTCGTCGACGAGGCGGACGTCTGTGGGGCCGAGCCCCGTTTCCTCTTCCAACTCTCGCCAGGCACCCTCGACCGGCGACTCACCAACGTCGATGCCGCCCTGGGGCAATTGCCATTGGCCGGGAAAATCGGTGCGCTGAAATGCCAGGACGCGACCCTTCGAATTCGACACCACCGCGACAGTTCCAGCTCGGAATTGCAGACTCCCCATCAGAAGTGCATCGTACTGCGCGGCCCTGATCGTCAGCGCCCGATATGGCGCAAGCGGGTCTGCACGTCGACGTAATCGGGGTCAATTTCAGCAATTGTCGCAAACCAGCGGCGCGCCTTGATCGGGTCGTTCAGTCGGTCGTAGAAGTCGGCCAGCACGTACCACTGGCGGAGATGGTGCTCCTTGACCGACTTGGTGTTCTTTGTCGCTGGCATCATCGTCTCGATTGCAGCCGGGAGGTCGCCACGGTCCGCAAGTGCGCCAGCGGCGACGATCCGGCCCTCGGCCAGAATGTCGTGGCGCGGTGATGATTCACGGATGAGCAACCACACGCGCTCGACTGCCGACCAGCGCTCAAGCGCCCGGTAGCAGTCTGCGAGCGGCGGCAAGATCTCTTGGTTCTCGTGCAGGTCGTGCGCAATCTCCAGCGAAGCGGCCGCCTGCTTGTACCTGCCGAGGCGGTAATTCGCCAGGCCGGCGACTTCGTGCGCAGCAGCGACGCCGGGCGCCTCTTTGGCGATGGAGGTCGCGATCCGTTTGGCTTCGTCGAAACGCTCGCGATCGAGTGCTTCGCTCGCCTGTGCCAGTCGTTCGGACAACCTGGCACCACGTTGGGCACCCAGCGCGTCGTTGAGCTGCGCGGCAATTTCGGGGTCGAGTTCGGGCGCGTCACGCGACGCTCGGTCGGGAGAGCCCGCCCGCTGTGTTGCCGCTTTGGCTGCACCACGAACCGAGCCCTGATCGATCCACTGCTCGGTCGTACGTGCCTCGATCTTGGCGCGTTCTTGTTCCTTCGCCACCGCAGGGTCGACTTCTGGCTTGGGGCCACGTCGACGCTTCACGTCCATCGACCGGCGGTCGGCCTCGGTCAACTGCGGGCGATCCTGTTTGAACCGATCGTCGCGACCGGAGCCCTTGCCGCCACGTCGGTCGGAGCGATTTGCACCGCGATCATTTGCGCCGCGGTCATCACGGCTGCCGCCGCTCCGCGAACCACCGGAAGAACCCCCAGAACCGGGCTTGCCGTCGCGGCGACCGTCGTCGTTGCGGCGCGAAGAACTTGAGGATCGGTCACCAGGCATGGCCGAACATGCTACGTCCGCCCACACCCATTCGTGTTGGTTGGGGTGATTTGGGGTGAAAACGAAAAAAGCGCACCACCGGCAAAATCCGGATGATGCGTT
>NZ_CAXCAM010000015.1:0-65868 GCF_963980585.1 uncultured Ilumatobacter sp. | reverse complement strand
GACCGAACGCACAGCAGCTGAAAACATGGTCGGATTGCAGACTCTGACCGGTCGCGGAACACGTGACGGAATCACTCTCCATCGACAAACGGCTCAGTCACATAACTGGATCAGCAGCTGGGGTCGCGGTCTCGTCAGCGCCGAGAGTGACGACGTGGGCAGCCAGGTAGGTACTGATTGGAACCGCGGATACGAGACCGATTGAGCCGACGAGAGCGCGGACGACCTCGACGGCAACGATCTCCCGAGTCGCAACCGATCCGATTGTTTGGCCCGCTTGGCGGAAAAGCAGGAGGAGCGGGAGAGAGGCGCCGACGTACGCAAGGAAGAGCGTGTTGACCGTGGAGGAGATGTGATCCCGCCCGATCCGGACACCGCGTTGGTAGAGCTCGTTGACACTCGCGTGCGGCGCGGCGCGTTTGAGCTCGAGTACGGCAGAGACCTGCGTGACAGTGACATCATCGAGCACCCCGAGCGAGCCGATGAGGATGCCGGCGAGGAGCAGTCCTCGCGGATCGATCGATGCGCCGAGTACGTCCAGGTAGCCAACGGACTCGTCTGCCAACCCGGTGAGATTTGACCACCAAACGAAGAGCAGCGCCAGCAGTCCCGTCACGCCGAGCGCGGCGAGAGTCGAGAGCAGTGCGACAGCTGTCGAGACGTCGAAACCATGGGCGAGAAAGAGCGCAACAAACGCGATCACGCTGGCGGTGACCAGCGCGACCGCCACGCTGTTCGAACCGGCAAGAAGCGCCGGGAGCGCGAACGCTCCGATGATCAGCAGGCTCACAACGAGCCCGGCGAGTGCCCCGACTCCGCGCCACCCGCCGAATGCCACGATGACCGCAACGAATACCAGCAACAGCAACAGCAGCGGCGTGCTGCGCTCGAAGTCGAAGAAACTCACCACCACCGAGCCATCACCCAGTCGGTCGATCACCACCAAGATGGTGTCGCCGTCGCTGATCGTGGTCTCCAGCGGCTGATCCAACACCAGTCGCTCGTCGGCGAAGTCGCCCTCCCTCGGCATGATCGTGAAGGTGTAGCAACCGAGCAGCGGGTCATATGAGCAGGGCACGAAGCTGCGATCGACGACGTTGGCGGTCACAGGATCGGATTCCGCGGCCACGAGGCCTGGCACCTCGCTCGTTCCTCTCGGCCACATCACGATTAACATGATCGTCGTGGTGATTGCGGCCACAGTGACCACAGCCCAAACCGTTCGGGCCACCCGGCGGCCGACCTTCAACGACACGGTGCTGGTGTGTGAATGCGTCACCCGACAATGTTCGCAGGAGAATTGTCCAATCGCGCGTCACTATGAATTGTTATTGGCAACTCGGTGGCGGGTGCTCCACATCGTCAAAGTGGTCAATCATCGTGGACGGTAGATCTCTTCGATCACCACCCTGTGGCGACTGGCAATGACCTTGCGCTTCATCTTCAACGTTGGTGTGAGCTCGTTGGTCTCGATGGTGAAGTCGCTGGACAGGATGCGGAACTCGCGGATGCTCTCTGCGCGGCTGACCCGCTCGTTCGCAGCTTCGATCGCAGTGGAAATCTCCTGGCGAAGCGTCTCGCGGTCGTCTTCGAGCAGCTCTCGTGTTAGGTCGCTTTGAGCAAAGGCCCGAGCACCGTTGTCCTCGGCCCACTTCGCGAGTTCATCGACGTCGAGCGTAACGATCGCGGCAATGAACGGCTGCTGATCACCAATGACTATGACCTGGCTGACGAGGCGATGCGATCGAACTGCATCTTGGAGAACAGCAGGGGCCATGTTCTTGCCAACGGCAGTCACGATAAATTCCTTCTTGCGCCCGGTGATCCTCACGAAGCCTTGGGTCGGGCAGCCCGTGTGAACTGCGGTCGCCTCGCAATCGACGACCGGCACCTCCGTTGTTTCCGCTATCGCGGACCGATGTTCATGTAGCGGTCGGCACGAACGACGTCAGCGGCGAGTCGTGGCCGTTGGCGTGGATACTTGGTGAGCCGTAGAATCGGTGGTGTTGGGTGGCCTGATCGGTGTCGACGATCGGGCGGCGGATGATGAGACCGGCGCGTTCCTCGGCGAGCGTTTCGAGGTGGGCGCTCGCTGCTCGCCAGCTCGGACAGTCTTCGAAGTAGAGCAACGTGACGTCCATCCGGCCAGAGTACGCACGTCTGGGTGCTGGCCTGTGCCGAGACGAGACCAATGGCGGCTTCGGTGAGCTTTGAGCTGGTGTGATTCAGCGCAGGATGATGCCAGGGGTGCCAGCCCGAGCGACGCCGATATGGGCGGCGGTGTGGCCGGTGGCGGCAAGCTCGGCGAGGATGCTCGACGTTGCCCTGGGATCGACACCGAAGACAAGGCCACCGGAGGTCTGGGCATCGGCGACGAGAAGTTGGTGCACTTCGTCGTGGTCGCCAGCATCGAGGAACTCGGCGCCCCATTCGAGGTTGCGTCGGCTTCCGCCGGGCATCACGCCAGAGACAGCGTGAGCGATGGCGCCAGGCAGAAAGGGGATTGCGTCGAACTCGACGGTGACCGACACCTTCGATTCGAGTGCCATGCGGCCGAGATGGCCGAGTAGTCCGAAGCCGGTGACGTCGGTGGCGCCGGTGGCGCCCGCTTCGACGGCGAGTCGAGCCCCGATGTCGTTGAGTCGCACCATCGACGCAACTGCTTCGTGAGCTTCGGTTTCGCTTGCGGCGCCGGACTTGATGGCGGTGGTGAGGATGCCGACGCCGAGAGGTTTGGTGAGGATGACGTCGTCGCCCGGGCGCAGTCCGCTGTTGCGAAGGATCCGGTCAGGATGCACCATGCCGGTGACCGACATTCCGTACTTCGGTTCCGGATCATCGATGGTGTGGCCGCCAACGATGGCGAAGCCTGCTGCTGACGCAATGTCTTGGCCGCCCGCCAACAGTTCGGAGAGCAACTCGGTGGGCAGCTCGTCCTTGTTCCAGCCAACAAGGTTGAGCGCGAAGAGGGGTCGACCGCCCATGGCATAGACGTCGCTGACGCTGTTGGCGGCGGCCACTCGACCCCACGTGCGCGCGTCGTCGACCACCGGTGTGATGAAGTCCGCCGTCGACACGATCGCCTGGTCTGCGTCGATCTGCCACACGGCAGCGTCGTCGCCGGTGTCGGTCCCGACGAGGAGTTCGTCGGGATGTTCAGATTTCAGATGGCGCACCACGTGCGCCAACTCGCCGGGAGCGAGTTTGCAGCCTCAACCGGCGCCGTGGCTGAACTGCGTCAGTCTGATGCGGTCCCGTGTGTTGTCGTCGTTCACTCTTGCCTCCCCTCTGCTGTCGTCGGTTGGTCGGTTGGTCGGTTGGTCGGTTGGATTCAACCTGCTGATGTCGGTGATGATTCCCCGAATTCCAGATCGACCATCATCTCGTTCGCGATGTCTTCGAGGGCATCGCGCAGGCCGTCTTCGTCAAGGCCGGGCGGGATACGGAGCGTGGCGCGAGCGTGGAACAGCGGCTCGGCCGACATCGGCGCCGACGTTGTGTCGGTCTCGAGCTCCAGGATGCTCACGTCGCGACTGGCGAGAGCGGCGGAGATCTCACGGATGATTCCGGGCCGATCCTGTCCGACGAGCTGCAGGCTCATCAGCGATGAGTCGGTCTCCTCGTTGGTCGTGGACGCAATGGCGACCTGTACATCGAGCAGACCCTGCGCGTTCAACGCGTCAAGACTTGCCGTGAGCCCCGCCACCCGATCGTCAGGAACCGAGACGACGACGAGACCAGCGAACTGGCCGGCCACGCGGGCCATGTGGCTGCGATCCCAGCTGCCGCCGTGCGTCGCGATTGGTTCGGCGAGCGCATCGACCAGCCCGGATTTGTCGTTGCCGATGACGGTGAGAACGAGCGTGGCCATGATCCAAGTGTCGCAGGTGCACAGCCGGAGCAGGACATCTCTGCCTGCGATGCCGTGGTCAGGCGGTGACGGTCAGTTCACGAACTGGAGGATCGGTGCGAGTTCGGTGGGCGTCGCGCCGTGCATGATCACGGCATCGGCACCGAGATCGATCTGCCGACGCACGGCGGTCGCGCATGCGCTCGTGCTGCCGGTCGCGGCCGGAGCGAGCCACTCGTCGGGGAACAGCGTGGCGATGTGCTCGAGTTGCTCCGTTGTGGCAATGGCATCGATCGCTCCACCGATGTTCGACACCATCTCGTCCGCTCGGAACGCGTCGAGAACGGCTGGGTCCCACCGGTTGGTTGACACCATCAGGTCGCCGTATGCCTGGAGATAGGTGGCGAGTCGCCCGACGGTCTTCTTCAATCGCAGCGGCTCATCGATGTGGTCGCCAACGGTCGCGTAGCAGGACCACACACGAACCGACGCCGGGTCGCGACCGGCCCGCTCGGCTGCATCCTTCACCGTCGCGACGCATCGCTGCAACGTTTCGTCGGTGAAGAAGGTGTGCAGAATCACGTTGTCGAAAAGGCGGCCGCCCAACTTCAGGGTGTTTGGGCCAAACGCGACGATCGAAAGTGGAATGTCCTCGTCGAAGGTGGGGTCGAGCCGCAGAACCGGGTAGCTGCCGATCGGGCCATCATGACCGATCACGGTCTCGCCTTTCCACAACCGGCGCATGACGATGGCGAAGTCCTCCATCTGGGCTGTCGTGATCGGCGGGATGCCGAATGCCTTGAACATCGGTGCGATACCGCGACCAATTCCGAGCGAGAAACGCCCGCCGGTGAGGCGGTGCATCGTGGTGGCATACGACGCCGTGACGATCGGGTGTCGAGTGTTGTGGTTGGTCGCGCCCGTGATGATGTCGATGCTGTGCGACACGGCGCCGGCAGCGCCCGACAGCGTGGCCGCCTCCTTGATATTGAAGCGCTCGGAGATGAACGCGGTGCCGAGGCCGAGTCGTTCGGCTTCGATGACCTCGTCGATGAGATCACGCGGCGACTCGGGAGCCCCGGCCAGCGTGTAGAAGCCGAGATTCGGGTGCTTCGGTGCGGGGAAAGCGGACATGGGGCGAACGTACTGTGCCGCCTCCTGGTCGCTGGGGTCGGTCTTCGGGTCGGCTGGACATCGCTGATTCGGTCAAGATGTGCAGATGCCCACCCGATGATGATGTGGTTCCTCGGGAACGGTCGTCAACTCAACCAGCAGGAGACCCTCTGATGTTCCGCCTTCGCCAAGTCGCCCTCGTGGCCCACGACCTCGACGCCGTTGTCGGCCAACTGTGCGAGACGTTCGGTCTCTCGATCTGTTTCCATGACCCGGGCGTCGCCGAGTTTGGTCTCCACAATGCGCTGATGGTCATCGGCGACCAGTTCTTGGAGGTCGTGTCACCGACCGAAGACGGCACGACCGCCGGTCGGCTGCTCGAAAAGCGCCAGGGTGATGGTGGCTACATGGCGATCTACGAGTGTGACGACCTTGACGACCGGATGGCGCACCTCGCCGAGCACGATGTCCGCGTCGTGTGGGCAGGGGACTTCCCGACGATTCGTGGCAGGCATCTCCATCCTCGCGACGTCGGTGGAGCCTTGGTGTCGATCGATCAACCCGTGCCGAACGGCAGCTGGACCTGGGCAGGCCCGAGCTGGGAAGCGCACCGCGACGATCCTGTGGTTGTCGGAATCGCCGGTGTCACCGTCGGAGCCGCCGACGTCGCTGCAATGGCGTCGCGTTGGAGTGAGCTCGACATCGACCGAGCTGTGGATTTCGCCCAAGCGGGGGAGCGCGGCGAAGGCATTGACGGGGTTGACCTCGTCGCCACCGATCGTTCACGCCGCGGCGAGACGCACGACATCTGCGGCGTCACCTTTCGCCTGGTTTGAGTGACGTCTGGTCCCGACCCCGAAGTAACTCAGAGGGCGGTGAGGATCCAGAGAGCCACCATGCCTGCGGCGAGCGTCCACAGGAGGTTCTTGCGCCACACGGCCACGCCACACGCAACTGCCAATGCCGCTATCTCGGCTCCGACGATCGTGACGCCGGACCCGCCTCCGCCGCTGACGGCGAGGTTGACCGTGAGGGCTGCCAGCACCGCCGGGCCGACGTTCTGCAGAGCCCGCTCAATCGCCGGTGGGAATGTGCGGTCGCCAAAGAGCAGAATCACGCTGCCTCGGAACAGATACGTGCCGAGAGCACAGACCGCAAGGACAAGAGCTGCAGCCCCGTGGCTCATGCCTTCTCAGTCCTCTGCTCGGGGGCATTGCGCCCGGTCAGCCATTGGTCGACAACCGCGCCGGCGAGGACGCCGGTGATCGCACCGACCAAGATGCCGAGTCGATCTGACAACCCTGCTGCCAGTAGCGAGACCAGTCCGCCGACGAGTGCAGCGACACCTGCTGGCACGCGCTTGATGGCAAACAACGTCAAACCAGCGAACATCACGACGGGCGCGAAGTCGAGCTGCCACGACTCAGGGATGACTGGGCCAGCCACCATGCCCAAGGGCACAGCGAGGTTCCAGATCGTGAAGAAGAAGATGCCGAACGTGAGGTAGTAGCGACGGAACGATGCGGGCGGGTCGTCCGTGTGCAACATCGCGACGGCGGAGAGCTGGTCGACCATCACGAACGGTGCCAGCCGCCGCATCCAGCCTGGCTGGTGGCGAAACGAAGGAGCCAATGCAGCGCTGTACATCACGTGGCGACTGTTGATCACGAGGACAGCAGAGATGATTGCCCACAGCGATGCGGTACCGGCAATGGTGACCATCGTCAGTTGTGCAGCGCCCGCGAAGATCAGCGGCGACGTCAACCACGCGGCCCACAGCGGCATCTCCGACTCGGTCATAGCGAGCCCGAGGACGAAGCCAAACGGAATCGCCGGGATCACCAGCGGGAGCGCATCGGAAAGCGCAGTTCGGTCTGGACTGAACCGGCGCCGGGCTGGTCCCGAGTCGCCCGTGACAGATGGTTGGCTGCTGGACATCGCCGTGCACGGTAGGCCCACGGAGCGCCGTGCGCACGTTCAGTGAGCTCGAGACTGCTGGCCTTGCTCCCGGGCCACCGAGGTCCTGCAGCGACTCACCTCGCACTTGGTGGCGCGGCTGGGCACGAGCGGCTCAGCCGCTGGCTTCCTCAGCGGGTGCGAGCTGACCAATGAGTGGCTGAAGTACTGACCACATCGCTCGATAGATCTCGCTGCGTTCGAGTTCGAGATCGACCTTGATGACATCATCGACGGCGTCGTCTCCGAGCTCACCCCGCGCGAGATCGAGGATCGCGTCGATTTGCTCACGCGAGAAACGCGACCTGCCATCACGCGAGCATGCCGCAACTGCTTGGACCGCCAGGCGATGTTCCCCGTGTTGTTGGACCAGTCGCGCAAAGACCAAGCCGAGCCGGTTGAAGTCGCCCTTCAGAACAGGACCGAGGCGGCGAACGGCGGCGAGCTGATGCTGATCACTGCGAGGACGTGCGAGTCGCGATGGCTCGACTCGCGGCCGTCACTCATTGACCAACTCGTCCAGCCAGTCACGCAAAGATGAGAGCGCGTCCCCGGTCCGGCGCGTTGGCCAGGTCAGCTGGTAGTCGCGATGTGATGTCGCGACTGGGCCGACGATGCACAGCAGATCGTCAGCGATGAGATCTTCGACGAGCTTGCTCCACCCGAGCGCAATGCCACGTCCAGCAAGCGCCTGCTGGAGCACGGTGGGGTAGTTGTTGAACTCGACCCGTCGACGGCCGGGGGTGAGTGACAAGTCGAACGACTGGAGCCAGTCGGTCCACGACATCCATGGTCGGTCGGTTGCGTCCATGTGCAGGAGCGGCGCGGCGAGGACCTCCTTGGCGCTGCTGTGTTCATCCAGGTTGAGTTCAGCGGCCAGTGCGGGGGTCGCAACAGGCATCACCTGCTCAGCAAACAGCGGCGTTGTGTCGTAGCCGGTCCAAGTGGCGTTGCTGACGCGCACGGCAGCATCGAAATGACTGTCGTTCAGTTCGCTTTCGCGGTCGTACAGCCACAGTCGCAGGTCGCGGTCCCCGAGTGCTCGTTGGAGCGAGTCGAGTCGTGGCACGACGAGCTGTTGCGCGAAGCCGGGCGGCATGGCCAGGACGAAGATGTCATCGGCGTCAGTGATGTCGCTGATGGCATGTTCGAGCAACGTGAACGCGTTGTCAACTGCGGCCGCCAGTGCATGGCCCGGGCCAGACAGCGCGCTGCGATTCGTGTGCCGAATGAACAATTCGACGCCGAGCGACTGTTCGAGCCCTTGGATCTGGCGGGTGACAGCCGGTTGCGCAAGACCGAGTTCGCGTCCGGCGGCCGAAAAACTGCCGTTGCGTGCAGCGGCGTCGAAGACAGCGAGGCGTTGGAGCCGGTCGATCGAGGAGACGAGTGGTCGCGGACGAAGTGCCATAACGTATGAGCATGGCAGATTAACCAAAGGACGACTGTGCAGAGGTCCAGGGGCTCGTCAGCATGATGGTGTGCACTTGAATGTTGTCGAATCATCAACCGCCGTGTCGGGTGCTGGTCCCGCCCGAGTCGATTTGTACTGCAGGGTCGACGGCGGTCGACTCGTCCTCGAACGGGAACGACGCACGGTCGTGCTGCATCCGCTGTGGGTGCGTGAGCGCTCAACATCGATCGGTGCCATCGACCGGAACAACGGGCAGCGCCTGACCGAACCTCTCGACCACGCAGCCGAACTCGCGGTTGTCGACGCAGCGGTCGTCGAGAGCTGCTCGCCATATGTCGACGTCACGTTCTCCGACAGGCATCGAATGCAACTGACCGAACGCGACATTGCTGACGCATTCGGGGACGACGATGCCGATGCACCACCTCGGCCCACACCGTGGAGTGGCGTCGACATCGATGCGCCGGTCATCGACTACGCAGCCCTGACGAACCTGGCGTCAACCGATGCTGTGATGGCAACGACGCTGGACAGTTTCTTCCGTCTCGGCTTCTTTCTGCTGCGTGGCACGCCGGCGATGCCGGATGCGCTGTATGAGATCGCCTCGCACTTCGGTCGAATCTCGGCGACGAACTTTGGAGACTTGTTCGATGTGCGGTCGGATCCGGTGCCGATCGACCTTGCGTACACGCCGGTCGCGCTCACCGCGCACACCGACCAGCCGTACCGCCGACCGGTACCCGGCATCCAGTTCCTGCACACCATCGCCAACGATGCCCCAGGCGGATCTTCGACCGTCGTCGACGGCCTCGCCGCTGTACAGGCTCTGTCGGTCGCCGACCCCGAAGCGTTCGAGGTGCTCAGCACGTTGCCGATCGAATTCCGCTACGACATCGGGACCGACGTGAAGATTGCGCGTGCGCCGCTGATCGAGTTGCACCCTGATGGCTCGCTGCGTGAACTGCGCTATTCGCCGCGACTCGACTTCGCCCCCGCCGCGGACCCGGCAGTGCTCGATATCTACTATCGCGGCCGCCGGTGGCTGGCCGCGCAGTTGAACAGCCCGAGTCGGCAGATCAACATTCGCATGGAGGCGGGCGACGCCCTCGTGGTCGACAACCATCGTGTGCTGCATGGACGGACGTCGTTCGATCCAACTCGGGGTCATCGCCACCTGCAAGGGTGCTATATCGACCATGACGGCCCCGAGACCAAGTGGCGTCTCGCCCGCCGTCGTCAGCACGCTCGACAGACAGGACACCAATGACGCCCCAACCGACGACCGCCGAACCGACAGCAGAGACACCATCCGGTGTCGTTTCCTTCACCGAGATGCAGCACGGCACAGCGGACGACTACGCACTGCTCGACGGCTTCGAGCGGCAGCACGCTGCAGGGTTGGCCGATCGGCTCCTTGGTGTGCTCGAGCGGCTCGATGATTCACTCGGCGGGTATCAAATCACGCGCCTCGAACATTCGCTGCAATCGGCAACGCGCGCCCGCTTGGCGGGCGCGGACATCGACTGGGTCGTTGCCGCCCTGCTGCACGACATCGGTGATGAGCTGGCCCCGTACAACCATGCCGAGTACGCCGCGAGTGTGCTGCGCCCTTATGTCCGCGAGGAAGTCGCCTGGGTGATCGAGCAACACGGTGTCTTCCAGAGCTACTACTTCGCCCACCACCTCGGGGGAGATCGCAACCGGCGCGACGAGTTCGCCGACCATCCATGGTTCGATCTGTGTGCCGCGTTCTGTGCCGAGTGGGATCAGAACTCGTTTGACCCGAACGTATCGATCCACGATCTCGCCTCGTTCGAAGCCGACGTGCGCGCGGTGTTCGCCCGAACTGCGTGGGACGCCGAAGTGACTGCCGCGGGTCCTGCGGAGCTCGTTTCATGACTGCCGTTGGTCCAGTTGATCCGGCAACCGTCCGAGTCGGATTCATCGGGTTGGGCAACGTCGGCGGGAAGCTCGCCGGGTCTCTTCTCCGCAACGGCATCGCCGTCGTCGCTCGCGACCTCGACACGGCCCTCGTTGACCACTTCGTCGCCCTCGGAGCCGTCGGGGCCGAAAGCCCGATGGCGGTGGCCGAGCAGTGCGATGTGGTCATCACCTGCCTGCCTTCGCCTGCGGCGTCTGCTGCGGTGATGGAAGCTGGCGACGGCGTCATTGCCGGTCTGCGACCAGGAACGGTGTGGATGGAGATGTCCACGACCGACTCGGCCGAGATCACACGGCTCGGCGCGTTGGTGGTTGCTGCGGGGGGCTCGGCCGTCGACTGTCCTGTTTCGGGAGGCTGTCACCGTGCAGCGACCGGCAATATCTCGATCTTCGCCGGAACCGACCGGCCGACGTTCGAGCGAGTACTACCGCTGCTCACCATCCTGGGTCGCCGGGTCCTGCATACCGGCGACCTTGGCTCGGCTTCGGTGCTGAAGGTGGCGACGAACTATCTCGCCACGGCAAACCTGATTGCCGTGACCGAAGCCCTGACCACGATGGCTGCAGCTGGCGTGGACCTCGCCACCACCTACGAGGCGTTCCGCATCTCGAGTGGCAACTCGTTCGTGCACGAGACCGAAGGGCAGGTGATCTTGAACGGTGGTCGGGACATCAGCTTCACGATGGATCTGGTGTTGAAGGACATCGGTCTCTTCCAGGACATCGCTGACGCGGCTGGTGTGCCGCTGGAGATGAACCCGATGATGATCGACATTTTCAGCGATGCTGCCGCCCGGTATGGCGATCGTGAATGGTCGCCAAATGTCATTCGGCGACTCGAAGATGCCACCGGCGTCGCGGTCACTGCGCCGGGGTTCCCCGACGAACTGTTCGACGACGAGCCGGAGGAGGCGGGAGCCGAAATCGTGGTGCGGCGATGAAGCTCACCCGACTGGGTGACGGTCCGATCGTCGGGCCCGAGACCCCCGTCCGGGGTGTCGGACCGCCGATCGGCGCCAACATTCAGGGCCCGTCGCTGATCCGCACGCCCGAATGGATCGACAACCCGCTCGGTGCCTACTCGCTCTACTTCGCCGATCACAAGGGTGGCTACATTCGCCTCGCTCATGCCGACACGGTGACCGGCCCGTGGACCGTCTTCGCCCCGGGCAGCCTGCAACTCACTGACAGCACGCTGATCACCGAGCCGCCCGAGGCAACACCCGAGCAGCTCAGGGAACTCGAAGCGCTCTACACCAAGCACCTCGGGGCGACGAAGGCATCGGTGGTCCTGGTGGACGCGACCACACCGCACATCGCTTCGCCGGACGTGCACATCGACACCGAGCACGAACGTGTCGTGATGTACTTCCACGGACTCGCTCGCCTCGGTGTGCAGCTCACCAAGCTCGCAACGTCAACGGATGGCATCAACTTCACAGGTCAGCCAGAGGTACTCGGGCGGCCCTACATGCGGGCATTCGAGCACGCTGGCATGACCTACGCGTTGGCGATGCCCGGCGTGATGTATCGCAGTGCTGATGGCCTGACCGGCTTTGAGGAGGGTCCCAGCCTGTTTGGGCCCGAGATGCGCCACTCTGCAGTGGTCGTGCGCGACCGCACACTGCACGTCTTCTGGACACGTGTGGGCGATGCCCCCGAATCGATCATGCGGACAACCATTGACCTCGACGGAGACTGGTCGACGTGGACCGCATCGGACCCTGAGATCGTGTTGCAACCGGAACACGACTGGGAAGGCGCTGGTGCTCCGCTCGAGCCGTCGGAGCGCAGCGTCGCCCATGGGCGCGTGAACCAGCTGCGCGACCCGGCAGTGTTCGATGACGTTGACGGCCGGAGCTACCTGCTTTATGCAGTGGCGGGGGAGTCCGGCATCGCGGTGGCCGAGATCGATTGGGAGGAGCGGTCAGCTCGTCGGCGTCATCACTGATGGAACGAGCGGTGCTCGAACCACGACAGGAATTCGGTAACGGCAGCGCTGTCGCTCGCGGTGGTCTCCGGCGCGGCGAGCACCCCCGTGAGGTCTGCCTTGTTTGCCATCAGCGCAGCCCACAGAGTGGTCGACGTCGAGAGCTGTAGTCCTTCGTCGGAACCGGTGGTCGGGACGGCCACACCGCGGCGAACATGTAGCCCGGCGCGGTCGCCGCTGACCTCGATGGTGAGTTGTTGGTCAACGTCACCGCACAGTGTTGGGTCGAGCATCACGCGAACCGTTGCCAAAACGTCCGCGACCTGGGCCTGTTCGACCTGCGCGAGAGAGAACCGGTGGGCATGAAAGCGGTCGGTGTCGGCAGTGCCATCGAGGTGGCGAGCGCGGACGAGGCACCAGTTGCGGATGTTCGCCGCGGTCGTCCGTCGGGCAACCATGCGCAAGAGGCCGGCGAGTTGGGCCCGATCATCGTGGTCGGCCGACTCAAGGCGGATGAGCCAGGTCGCCATTTCGATCGCCCAGCGGATGTCGTTCGATTCGGTGGCCTCGGCAATCTTGTCCCGGACGGCCTCGGCGCCGCCAAACCCGCCGACAAGCTTGGTCGCTCGCTCTGCCGGAGGGACGGGGAACAACGCAGCCTCGTCACCATCGAACCAGCCGCGCAGTCCGGCGTGGATCTGACGGACGTGGTGTTCGACGACGCCATAAAACTGTGTTTGGAGGTACGACTCGGCGTACAGATCCGGTAACTGCACGGCCTCGGTCAACTCGCCGAGGGTGAGGCCCTTGTTGATGCCGCGGACCGTCTGATCCCACATGAACTGGATGGCATCCCTGCTGCGGAGTACCTCGTTGGACACGGTGTCTGCGCCACTGAGCGGCGGGCCGTGTGCGCCCACCAGATGCTCCGCACCGAGCGTGGCGATGTGGTCGAGTCCGACCAAGAGACCGATTGGATCGCGATACTCCTCGCCACGAATAGGGAAAACGTTGAACAGGACCGGCCACACGATGTTGTTGACGCAGACCGACAGTTCGGGGAACCAGATCGTGATCGAATCGTCAGCGTCCGAAGGCGCGGGCGCCATCTCGACGGTGAGCCCTGCAATCGTTGCCGTGGTCGGCGCGTTCAAGGTGTCGGTCGGGTCGAGGAAGCCCTCGGTGAATGGAGCATGCTCGGCGTTGCGGAAGCTGAGCCCGAGACCAACGTTGACGAGAGCGTCAGGCCCCTCGGCCGGCAACGTGATACCGAACTGGTGCACGAGACCCGATCGCGCCACGGGACCAACTTCAGAGCTGTTGCGCCGACGGTTGCCCACCACCCCGCTGTGGCTCCAGATCGGAACGTCGCCGACCATGTCAATGACAGCCTGCGTTCCGCCGACGTAGTGAAAGTGCGTGTAGATCACCGCGACCACCGGTGTGTCTGTCTCGGCAGCGACGGCATCGAGCGCGAAACGCATCTCCTCGTTGCACTCGCCCGTGTCGATCGCGATCAGACCGCCCGGGCCCTTGACAAACGTCTGGTTGGACAGTCCGTTGCCGACCATGCACCAGACGCCATCGCGCACTTTCCACAGCTTGCGTTCGAAACGTTCGCCATGGTTGGCGCTGGCGCCGTGGATGAGGCCGCCATTGGCGGCTTCGACGGTGAGACCGTCATCTGGATGAAAGCTTGCGGGCAACGTCGGCGACATCGGAACATCATCGCATGCCGGCGATTCGCGCTACGTTCCCGAGATGACCGCTCAGCAACGCACTCCACAGCAAGCACTTGGCTCCGGATTCGGGATGCGCTCGACGCCATCGGAAGTCATTGCGGGCGCCGACCTTTCCGGCAAGCTCGCTGTTGTCACCGGGGGCTATTCGGGTCTCGGCCTCGAAACGACAAAAGGCCTCGCAGAAGCGGGCGCTGACGTCATCGTCCCCGCCCGCCGTCCCGATCATGCACGAGAAGTGCTGGCCGGACTGGGTGACACCGCAGGCACCATCACCGTCGACGAGATGGACCTGGGTGACGTCGCGAGCGCCGGCGGGTTTGGTCAGCGCATCGCCGACGGCGACCGGTCCGTCGACATCCTGATCAACAACGCCGCAATCATGGCGTGCCCCGAGACGCGGGTCGGCGACGGGTGGGAAGCGCAGTTCGCGACGAATCATCTCGGGCATTATGTGATGACCAACAAGATGTGGCCTGCCCTGGATGCCGACGGCGGTGCTCGAGTGGTCGCGCTGTCGTCGACCGGCCACAAGCTCTCTGATATTCGTTACGACGACATCCACTTCACGTCCGACTATGACAAGTGGATTGCCTACGGCCAGGCGAAGACCGCCAACTCTTTGTTCGCCGTCCACCTCGACGCCCTCGGCGCTGAACATGGCGTTCGCGCATTCGCCGTACACCCCGGGGGCATCATGACCGAGCTGCAGCGCCACCTTCCGAAAGAAGAGATGATTGCGATGGGCTGGATGGACGAGGCGGGCAACATCAACGAGTTGTTCAAAACACCTGAACAGGGAGCATCGACGTCGATCTTTGCTGCCACCTCACCACAGTTGGACGGAATGGGCGGTGTGTATTGCGAAGACGCCGACATCGCCAATCTCGAAGACCCCGATAACGCAATGGGCAGGTTCTTCGGCGTCAAGCCGTATGCCATCGACGCCGCCAACGCCGCCAAGCTGTGGGATGTGTCCGCCGCCGCCACCGGCGTCAACGCGTTCGTCTGAGGGTTGAGTGGTCGTCGTCGAGATGGCCAGCGACGCAGCACCGCCAACGCCGCTGGATCAGTTCCCCGTCCTGAACTCTGTGACGCGCTCGGGGGTGGGTCCCTGACGTCCGCCCTTTATCCAATTTGCCCATCCGTGGAGTTCCTGCATGGCATCTTCTGGAGCCATGATAGTGAAAGTTGAAGCCACGTATTGGTTGTAGATTTTTAGGAATGCAGCAACCGATGGGCTTTGACTGTACAGATACTGTGCACGCCAAAAGTTCGCTTCCGGCACGTATGCAGTTTTGGACCATGCCT
Organism: uncultured Ilumatobacter sp.; assembly: GCF_963980585.1. NCBI lineage: Bacteria > Bacillati > Actinomycetota > Acidimicrobiia > Acidimicrobiales > Ilumatobacteraceae > Ilumatobacter > uncultured Ilumatobacter sp. The sequence goes on along the minus strand of NZ_CAXCAM010000015.1, from coordinate 50,614 downwards.
CAAACGCTGCGGCGGCCTTGGGGTCCGTCGCGATCCGATTGGCGCGGTCGCTCTTTCTATCCGTACTTTGCCGTTCCTCACCGGGTTTTGGTGACAGAAACATTGGGTCGCCCAACGTCTGGGCTTCCGGCGAATTGATAAAGACGGGACCCGACATGGCGGAGTTTGTGAGCAATGCATACGTGTTCTTTCTCACGCTCGGCATGACTGCCCGGAAGATGTCATCAGCCGGGAACACTTGCCAATTTCCGCCCATGTCCTCCAAGCCCGGTTCGGCGTACTGTCCGTTGATCGAGACATTGGTCGGGCCGCTTATCTCGGAGCCTTTGGCGGGGGAGGCATCTTTTTTCTTTCCGCCAAAGAAGTTCGCGATCGAGTCCATGAAGCCACGCTGAACGACATCGGTATGACGCTGGATGCTGCCAGTCGATCGCTGCACTCGGCCGCCCTGTTGTACGGTGTGGGTCAGTTCGTGAGCGAGGAGATGTTGGCCTTCTCTCGATGAGGTATCAGGTGCGCCATCGCGAAAGTAGATGTCGCTGCCAACCGTGAACGCCTTGGCCTGAATTCGATCGTTCAACTCCGACGCCTTGGAACCTTCGTGAATCCGGATGTGCCCGAAGTCGGCTCCGAAGGCTCCCTCCATGCTGCTTCGAGCGTCAGCGCGCATCGCTCGGCCGCCGCCCCGCGTCGAGGTGATTTCCGCTTCTGTGTCCGAATCCAATGCCCCTCCGTCGACGCCGACCGTTGCGGACCGGCGAACCCGTCCGATTCGGGGCGCGCTTTCGACGGTCGCTGAAACGGACCTGGCTGTCGCTGAGCGCTGAGCGCGCGGACCCTCCGGAACTGCTGCCGCGCCTGCCGGTGCGGCCAATGACCGTACGACCTGATCCGCTACGGCGTCGGCTTCACGCTCATAGACGTCATCGGCAGGCCCAACGCTGAGCTTCGCCTGCACCACGGACTGACGACGCGTGGCCGCTGGAGCATGGCGCTGGACAGCTGCGGCCTTGCTCGGCTGCAGTTCGGCATCAACCTCGGAGCGCGTACGGCTCACCGACTGGCTGCGGGCAGCGTCTTTAAACATGCAGAAAGCCGACCACACCCAGGTCGCAGCTCAATGTTCTTCAGGTCGTTTGTTGGTAGCAATCCGGGCGTGCTGTGCCGGCTCAAGGCTGTGCGCAGGTTGCGTTCCCAGGCGTTCAAAATCGCTTCGAGGTACCGGCCACCTTGGGCGTTCGAGCCATCAGTGAGCGCCGTCCCTATCTACGTTTGCGACTGGAGCGTTTGCCGATCTGGCCTCGGGTCGTATTCGTGTCATATGGGAACTGCCGGAACCACAGGTTGCAGGCCCATTTTTGGCCACCCCACACAGGTGACCCGCCATGCAGCGAGTGGCGGTGGCGCGTCAAATCTTCGAGGTCGTTGTCGCCCACGTTGTGGAAGATCACCATGCGGCCGGGGCGGGCCTCGACTTCGAGGTCGAGCTTTGGAAAAATCGTGCCGCCGCCGTCCTCGACCTCGTTGAGGTACATCAGCGCGGTCACGAGCCGCTGGCCGCCCTTGGCGGTGCGCTGCTGTCCCTTCTCCGTCGTCATGTCGTACGCGTCGAAGTGTGGTTTGTACTCCTGGGTCTCCCCGTAGTGCACGACCTGCAGCGACTCAGCGTGCCGCACCGGAATGCCGACGAGGTTGCTCACTCGCTTGACCAAGCCCCGCACGATCGGTGTGTGGTCGTGTTTGACCCACGCCACCGAACCCGTCCGTCCGTCGCTGGTCTTTGCTGCACCGACGGCGCTGACCAGGGCAGTGTCGAGCTTGTCCGCAGTGAGCCGAATGATGTGGCTCCGCTCGGTCTCGGTGACGAAGTCATCGATCACCTGCACGAGCGGGTCGTCAGCAACTTGCTGGCCCAAGTGGTACGAGTCCTTCAACCGCATTGCCATGACGACATCATTTCATTTCGATCAGTCCGCTGCTTGCTGCTCAGAGCGTGGAGATGCCGCCGTCGACGGGAATGACGGTGCCGGTGGTGTAGGCGCTGGCTCGGCTGGACAAGAAGATCACGGTGCCGGCGATGTCTTGCGGCGTGCCCACCCGCTTGCGCGGGTTCGTGCCCTCAACCATGTTGCGGTTGTCCTCGTCGTCGAGCATGTAGGCCATCATCTTTGATGGGAACGGACCAGGAGCGATCGAGTTGAGCAGGATGTGCTCACCGACCAAGTGGGAGGCCATATGCCGCGTCATCATGTGAATGGCGGCCTTGGACGCCGAGTACGAGTAGTTGTCGCCGACCGGGACTCGGATGCCGTCGATCGATCCAATCATCACGACACGCGCCGGGTCCTCGTCCGAGGCGCCTGCTTTCAGCTGCGGGAGGAATGCCTGGGTCAGCATGAACGGCGCCTTGACGTTGATGTCCATTACCTTGTCGAAGCCCATCTCGGGGAATTCGCCGAGTGGAGCGCCCCACGCAGCTCCGGCGTTGTTGACCAGGATGTCGAGCTGGTTCTCGTTCTCAGAGAACGCACTGACCAGGGACGCAATACCGGCAGCAGTCGACATGTCGGCCGGAATCGAGATGCACTCGCCGTGTCCGGGCTCAGCCTGCGACAACTCTGCGGCCGCCGCATCACACTGTGCGGCTTTTCGCGCAGTGATGTAGACCTTCACGCCATTGGCAACCAGGCCGGCCGCGATCATGTAGCCGATGCCGCGCGAGCCTCCGGTGACTACGGCGACCTTGCCGGACAGACCGAACAGGCTCTTGAGATCGAGCGGCGCGTGGTCGGTGTTGCGGTAGTTGGCGTCTTGAGTCATGCCCCGGTTGTAGTCGGTTGACGCGCAGCAGCTCCAACCGGCTGACACCGTCGAACCGCGGTCTGTCATGCTGGAATGATGGATCACGCACTTCTCGTCGAACGCAAGGTCATCGGCACCACCAAGACCGTCGAGATGGCCGAACAGCCGCTCGATGAGAATCAGGTCCGGCTGCGTATCGATCGATTTGCCGTGACCGCCAACAACATCACCTACGCCGTGTTCGGTGACATGCTTGCGTACTGGGAATTCTTTCCCACCGAGCTGCCGTTCGGTCAGGTGCCGGCGATGGGCTGGGCCGAAGTCGTCGAGTCGAACAACCCCGACATCGCCGTTGGCGGTCGCTACTACGGATGGTTCCCCATGGCATCGACCACGGTCATCACCGCCACGTTGGTGAGCGACGGGTTCCGCGACGACGGTGCCCACCGGCAGCCGCACGCGCCGGTGTATCGCTCATACGTCGACACGAAGCGCGACGCGATGTACGACGCTGCCGACGACGGTGAAGACCGCCACGTGCTGCTCCGCGGGCTGTTCCTCACCGGCTACCTCGCCGAAGAGTTCTTTGCCGATTCTGGTGGCGGCACCGACAACGGCGAACCGGCCTACTTCGGCGCAACGCAGGTCGTCGTACTGTCCGCATCGTCGAAGACGGCAATCGGGTTTGCCCAGCGTGCTGCGGAACGTGGCGTCGCCAAGGTCATCGGACTGACTTCGGCTGGCAACGCTGACTTCGTGCGCGGCCTCGGCTACTACGACCAGGTCGTCACCTACGACGAGGTCGCCGACATCGATGCGTCTGTCGCAACAGTGTCCATCGACATGGCGGGCAATCCAACGGTGCTTGGATCGGTGCACACCCATCTTGGCGACCAGCTCAAGTATTCGATGACCGTCGGCCGCAGCCACCATGACGCGCCCGATGTCGATGCTGCAACTGCGGCTCAGTTGCCCGGCCCACAGCCAGAGCTGTTTTTTGCTCCGTCGGAGGTCGGTCGACGCTTGGAGCAGTGGGGACGCGAGGTGTACCAACAGCGATGCGCCGATGCGCTCACATCGTTCGTCGAAGGCAGCCGTACCTGGCTGTCGATCGACCACCGCACCGGCTCCGACGGAGCTGCAGCAGCGTGGGCCGACGTGCACGACGGCAACGTCGCACCGAGTGTTGGCGTCGTGGTGTTGCCGAACGCCTGACCGCCTGCCCGTTTCATCCCGAGGTAGAACGGACGGGGCGGCCGTAACCTCACCTGGTGCTCGAATCGCTCCCGCAGGTCTCTGACCGCCGCCTCGCCGTCCGCATCACCGCGGACGCGCTCCGGCACGTACGCGCGGGACACCCCTGGGTGTTTGATGAGTCGGTCGCATCGGTGAATCATGATGGTGCCCCGGGCGACCTCGCGGTCATCTTCGACAACGATCGACGGTTCGCCGCGATTGGCCTCTATGACCCGAACGGTCCGATCGCCATCCGCATCCTGCACGTCGGCAAGCCTGCAACCATCGATGCAGACTTCTGGACGCAAGCAATCGCCGCGGCTCGACAGATCCGCCAACCACTCGTGGACGCCGAGTCCGCTGGGCACCCGGCTTTCAGGCTGATCAACGGCGAAAACGACGGGTTGCCCGGCTTCGTGGTCGACCAGTACGACACCACGCTCGTCGTCAAGTTGTACTCGCCGGTCTGGTTTCCGCACCTGGCCCTGTTGACAGATGTGCTGATGACCACCACCGATGCAACGTCGGTGGTCCTCCGGCTCGGGCGCAACGTCGCTGCCGGTGAGACCTACGGACTCGATGACGGCGACGTGATTGCCGGAGAGATTCCCGACGGGCCTGTGTTGTTCACGGAAGGCGGGCTCATTTTCGAGGCCGACGTTCGCACCGGACAGAAGACGGGCCACTTCCTCGATCAACGTGCTAATCGGCTCCGGCTCGGACGGCTCTCTCGCGATCGCGACGTCTTGGACGTGTTCGCGTCAACAGGCGGCTTCAGTGTGCACGCCGCCGCAGGGGGAGCGCGCAGCGTCCACAGCGTCGACATCTCCGCCCCGACGCTTGCGATTGCCGAGCGCAACATGGCCCACAACGCGGCACGAGCCGAGGTGGCCGCGTGTGAACACACCACCGAAGTCGGCGATGCCTTCGATGTGATGATCGCCCTCGCCCGGGCTGGGAAGACCTACGACATCGTGATTGTCGATCCGCCGTCGTTCGCACAAAAACAGTCGAGTGTCGACGTTGCCGTGCGGGCCTACACCCGGCTCACCCACATTGGACTTCGCCTCGTGCGTCCCGGTGGAATCTTCGTCCAGGCCTCGTGCTCGAGCCGGGTCTCTGCCGACTTGTTCTATGCGACGGTGCTGGATGCTGCCGACGCGGCGGGCCGCGACCTCCGCCAGCTCGTCCGCACGGGCCACGACATCGACCACCCGGTCACCTTCCCCGAGGGCGCCTATTTGAAAGCCGGCTTCTTCCGCGCTCTCTGAGATGCTCGCGACCTCGCTGGCGTACGCTCGGCGACATGGCATCGGTGGAAGCAAACGGCATTACGATCGAATACGAGACAACTGGCGAAGGCGAACCGCTGCTGATGGTGATGGGCCTGGGTGGCCAGCTCACTGACTGGTCCGATGGATTCATCGACCGGTTCGTTGCTGCAGGTTTCCAAGTGATCACGTTCGACAATCGTGATCAGGGTCTCTCCACCGAGTTCGACTGGGAGCCGCCCACCCAAACGCGAGCGGTGCTTGCAACGCTGGTCAAGCGTCCGCCAAAGGCCGGCTACCTGATCACCGATATGGCCAATGACGCCATCGGTCTGCTTGACGCGCTCGGTATTGAGCAAGCACATGTCGTGGGGATGTCGATGGGCGGCATGATCGCGCAGACCATCGCAATCGAGCATCCGCAGCGTGTGCGATCACTGACGTCGATCATGTCCAACACCGGTGACCGCAAGAGCGGTCGGATCGCTCCGTCAATCATGCCGAAGCTGGCAAAAATGCCGACGCCGAACCGCGCGACCGCAGCGCAGCGCTCGGTCGACATGTTTGCCCTCTTCAGCGGGTCCCACTTCGACCCGTCAGAGCATCTGCGCCGCTCCCAGATCAGCGTCGACCGGTCATTTCGGCCTGCGGGCACAGGCCGCCAGACGGCGGCCATCATGGCGAGTCCGGACCGAACACCAGCGCTGCGCAAGCTTGACCTTCCCGCGCTCGTCATCCATGGGTTGATGGACAAATTGGTGCGGCCGAGCGGTGGTACGGCAACTGCTGCGGCGATTCCTGGCTCTCGGCTGTTGATGTTCCCTGACATGGGCCACGACGTGCCCGAGCCGCGCCAGCAAGAAATCGTTGACGCCATCCGGCGCAACGCCGACTCCGCCCGACCAGCCGCTCGCTCGTCGTCGACGAGTCGCTCGTCGTCGACGAGTCGCTAGTCGTCGACGAGAATGTGTCCGACCGGAACCGCGCGGCGGACGTAGCCGAGTACCGGTGAGGCCCGCACGGTTGCGTTCGCTCCCTGGGGGATGGCATTGCGCTCGCCTGCGCGCCATGCCACAACCGTGTCTGAGGTCCCATCGTCGATTGCCACGAACAGCGTGTATCGATCGCGTTCGATGAGCCTGCGAATCAAACGAGGTAGTGGCGCCACTTCGGCAGGTTGACGAGCCCGGAGCACGACGCCGGTCCGTTCGACGGTGCTGAACACGTCGGCAGCGCCAGCGATGGCAACGAAGACGCCGGCCAGGATGGGGGCGAACGTGAGCACGGTGAGCCCTGTTGCCACGTCTGCGATGAGCCAGTCCTGTTCCGGGAAGCGCTCGTACAACGAATCCAGAGTGTCGCCACGGGCGGCGTCGCTGAAGAACCGTCGGAGACGCAATCCGACGAACGCAGCGACGAGTCCGGCGACCATCGCGACCACGGGGTGCAGGCCGTACCCGAGACGCGTTGGATATTTCACTCGCACCAAACGTGCGTGCTGGCCAACGTTGCTCCACGCGCGGTGGTGGTCTTCGCGGGCCAAGGGCAGCTCGACCGCTGCGCCCTCGGCGAGGCACATCGCCGAGGCGTAGCCGAGACTGCGATCACCGACCTCGATCGCGCTGGGGGCCATCGGCCCGTAGTCGGCCTCGACCAGCTGCTGACGGACTGCCAGCCATTCTCGCGTCGCCGCAAGGCCCGCCTCGGTATGAGTGAGGGAGTGGTCGATGGCGTGACGAACGATGCGATAGCCAAGTGCCGCCACGCCGAGGAGCGCTGCGAAGAACCACGCCCGACGCTCGATCGAGTCGACGACGGCGACATCGACGTCACCGTCGCGCGCCGCCCAGATGATCAACCCAGCGAGAACGACGAGCACGGCAGGGGCAGCCAGCAGCTGCGCCGTCCAACGTCGACGCAAGAGTCCGGCCTGCTGGGCGTCGTCGACAACGAGGGAACGGAACCGACGCCACCATGCACCCTTGACGTCAACTGCCAGAAATCGCACGGGAATCGCTCGGTCGGTCGTGAACCGGGCCATCACGTGTTGCAGTACGAGGCGCTCGTGGGGGAGGAGCGCATCTCCCTCATAGGCCGTGGCAGCGGGTCGCACCCGACCCAGGTCATCATCGTCGTCGGCCGGTGGCAGTAGGCGCAGCCAGCCGCGAGCGGCCAGATCGATGAGGGTGGCCCGGAACCCTGATGCCGTCAGCGTTGCATCATTGGTCAACATGTTGACGACGGCGGGTGATTCTCTGCGGAGCTCGCCGGGGTGATCCGCCGGCTGCGGGCGAGTGGGAGCGACGTGACGTTCAGCGAACCAGAGGCCGATCGCCGCGATGGCGAGCAGGAGGATTCCAATGACGAGGCCGCGACCGGATGGCGTAGCGGAGACCACGTCCCAACCCAGCGCCACCATGCCGATCAACATTGCGACATTGTGGCAGCCGCCAGCGCGCGGCGCAGCTTCTTTGACGAAAGCCGGGGAATCTTGAAAGAGCTGGGCACGGTGGTCACGTGCCGGCGTGATCGCCGATCGTTTCTGATCCGTCGCCGGTGTTTGCCTCGCTCTCGCCGCGCATCCACACGGTGCGTTGTGGGAACGGAATTTCGATCCCGGCATTGTCGAACGACGATTTGAGTGCTTCACGCAGCCGTCGCTGCAGAGCCCACTGCGAGCCCGGTGTGGTCTTCACGATCATGCGCATCGTGATGCCGTCAGCACCCAAGGCTTCGACGCCGAGCACAATCGGATCCTCAAGTACGTCCGCCCTCCACGCTTCGGATCGGCACACCTCCTGTGTGGTGCTCAGCATCAGCTCACGCGTTTCGTCAAGGTCGCTGTCGTACGCGACATCGACATCGACGAGCGCAACCGACCAGAGTTGGGACGTGTTGCCGACCCGTCGAACTTCACCGTTGGGCACGTGCCAGACAGTTCCGTTGAGGCCGCGGAGCCTGGTGACTCGAAGCGTCACCTCTTCGACTTCACCAATTGCCTCGCCGAGATCGACGAAATCGCCAATCCCATATTGGTCCTCGACCAGCATGAACAGTCCGGCAATACAGTCCTTGACCAAACCTTGGGCACCGAACCCAAGAGCCACGCCAGCGATGCCAGCCCCGGCGATGAATGGGCCAAGATCGAAACCCAGTTCACCAATGATCAAGATGGTCGCGACCGTCCAGATCAACACCGCCAGCGTGCTGCCGACGACGTTCGCGATCGAGGCGGCCCGGGCCTGCCGGCGGGGATCGGGTTCCTCGCCGCTGATCGTCTCGGGGAGATCAATGCCGATCTGGCGGAGACGACGAGCAGCTGCTGAGCTGTCGGAGTCCACGAATTTCTCGACCGCACGAAAGACATAACGTCGGGCGAGCCGACTTGATATCCACGCAACGGCGAGAATGATCAGAATCGTGAGCGGCCGATGAAGCACCCAGTCAACGACTTGGGTCAAGTCCTCGTTGCCGTCAGTGAGGTCGTACACCTGCTCGCAAATGAACGAGGGGTCATCACCGCATCCCTCCTCGAGTGTTTCGAGCAATCCTGGCGTCGCGGCAAATGCAAGCACGCTTCGAAGGTACCCAGCACGAAGATACGGAAGCGGGATGCTGGCAGGGTCTCTTCGGCGTCCATGACGTGACGTGTGTCGTCGGGCCAACTTCGTGACGACAACGGCCTTCTGCGACACTGCACGAATGACCGCAACACTCAACGAGACCGACGCCGCTGCCGGATCGAGATCCGTCGATCCCGAGACGCAACGGGTCAATGATGCGCTCGACGCGCTGCTCGCCGCTCACGACCCCTCGACAATGGACAACGCCGAATTTCGTGGCGCTCGATTCGACGCCGGACTGGCCTGGGTCCACTTTGCCGAAGGTGACGGAGGACTCGGGCTGCGCCCCGAATTGAACCGCATCGTCGAGCGTCGCCTGAAGGAGGCCGGAGCGAAGCCGACTGACCCGAGCACGTTCTTCATGGCGCTGGCAGGGCCGACGATTGCGACGCACGGCGATGACGCCGTGAAAGAACGCTTTCTCCGCCCGATGTTCACCGGCGAAGAGAAGTGGTGTCAGCTGTTTTCCGAGCCTGGTGCAGGATCTGACTTTGCTGGACTCGGTACCCGCGCCGAGCGCGACGGCGACGAATGGATCGTCAACGGCCAAAAGGTGTGGAACACGTTGGCGCACGTCGCTGATTTCGGGATGCTGGTCACCCGCACAGATCCTGAGGCACCGAAGCACAAGGGCATGACCTACTTCGCACTCGACATGCGCGCCGAGGGTGTCGAAGTTCGGCCATTGCGTCAGATCACGGGTGAGGCAGAGTTCAACGAGGTCTACATGACCGACGTCCGCGTGCCGGACGACTGTCGCGTCGGAGCGGTCGGCGAAGGCTGGCGGGCCAGCCTGACCACGCTGATGAACGAGCGCAACGCCATTGGCGGCGGCGGCGGCGGTGTGCCCCGGCGCGGCGGCGCGGCGAACGACGCCGTCGAAGTATGGGAAGCCATGGACGAGTCACGCAAGGACCCGGCCACCAAGGATCGACTGATGCAGTTCTGGGTTGAGGCCGAAGTCGGCCGCCTGACCAACATGCGCGCAAGCCAGAACGCGCGGTCCGGAAACCCCGGCCCTGAAATGTCGATTGCCAAGCTGGCGTACTCGCAACTGAACATGGGGCTGTACGAGTTCTGTATGAACTTGCTCGGCGCCGACGCCTTGATTGACTACGACTACACCTTCCGTCGTCCTGAGGAATCCATTGCGAGCGGCTCTGCGCACGGACTGCGCTACGCGTTTCTCCGAGTTCGTGCAAACTCCATTGAAGGCGGCACGTCAGAGATCATGCGGAACATCCTCGGTGAGCAGGTCCTCGGACTCCCCGGCGAGCCCCGTGTCGACAAGTCCGTGCCCTGGAACGAAGTTCCGCGCAACTGATCAACAATCGGAACTCGCGGTCCACCGACTGCTCTCCGACTGCTCATTCCGACTGCTCTCGGAGGTGTCAGACGTCCGTGGCTCAGTTCGTGTTGGAGGAGCCGTCTCAAGTTCGTTGAGAATCGGCCGATATCCTGACGGGTCCTGACCTTCGTGGTGCCGGGACCGACGAACGGTTTCATCGGCACGAAAGGGCGGGCGCCATGTCCGACATCATCACTCGAGGTTTCACTCCTATGCCAGATTCGTCGATTCGTTTGGGTGTGGTGGGGACCGGCTATGTGGGTTTGACGACGGGTGCGTGTTTTGCGCATATGGGTCATCACGTGGTGTGTGGTGATATTGATCAGCGCAAGGTCGACATGTTGAATGCTGGCCATATTCCGATTGTGGAGGACGGCTTGGAGCAGGTCGTGACCGATGCTCGAGGGTTGGGTCGTCTCGAGTTCGTGTTGGGTGCCGAGGCTGCTGCGGTTGATGCCGACATCGTGTTTTTGTGTGTGCCGACGCCGCAGGGTGAGGACGGTTCAGCGGATCTGTCGTATATCGAGGCGGCGGCTGGGCAGATTGCGCCGGTGTTGAAGCCTGGTGCGGTGGTGGTGAACAAGTCAACGGTGCCGGTGGGTTCGACGATTGCTGTTGAGCAGGTGTTGCAGCGATCTGACGTGTTCGTGGTCTCGAATCCGGAGTTTCTGCGTGAGGGCACTGCTGTTGGCGATTTCTTGTTGCCCGATCGGGTGGTGATTGGTTCCAGTGACCGTGGGGCAGCGGAGAAGGTTGCTGCGCTCTATGACGGCATCGACACGCCGATCATCATTACGGATCCGTCCTCGGCGGAGACGATCAAGTACGCGGCGAACGGTTTCTTGGCGATGAAGATCTCTTTTGTGAATGCGGTGGCTGCGATGTGTGAGGCGGTGGGTGCCGATGTTGCAGCCGTTGTCGACGGGATTGGTTCTGATAAGCGGATTGGCCGGCAGTTCTTGAATCCGGGCCCGGGTTGGGGCGGGAGTTGTTTCCCGAAGGACTCTCGTGCGTTGGTCAAGATCGCCGAAGATCATGGCTACAACTTTTCGATGATGCGCGGTGTGGTCGAGGTCAACGACGAACAACGTGCCCGGATGGTCGACAAGGTCGCCAGGGCGGTGGGTCGACACCATTCGAATTTGGAGGGTGTGACTGTTGGTGCGATGGGGTTGACGTTCAAAGCTGGCACTGATGATTTGCGTGAGTCGCCGGCAATGGCGATCATTGCCGAGCTGCGCAAGGCTGGGGCGCGTGTGCGGGCGTTCGACCCGACAACGTGCGGTGAGCTCAGTCCACATCAGGCGGTCGCGTTGGATGGCATCGAGTTGTGTTCGGAGCTGATCGAGGTCGCTGACGGCGCTGACGTGCTGTGTGTGTTCACGGAGTGGCCAGAGTTCGCGAAGATCGATTTGGAAGATGTTGCTGAACGGGTGGGTGCGGGGACCACACTGGTGGATATGCGCAACATGTTCGATCCGTGGAACGTCAAGCGAGTCGGACTCGGTTACGACGGCGTCGGACGCCGATAGTGCGCGTCGTCGTTGCCGGCGGTGCGGGCTTCCTCGGATCGCATCTTTGTGATGCTCTGATCGACCGCGGCGACGAGGTCGTCTGCGTCGACAACTACATCACCGGTCGTGCCGCCAACGTTGCGCATTTGATCGGTCACGACTCGTTCACGTTGATCGAGCAGGACATCGTCGTGGCATGTGACGTCGACGGTGACGTCGATGCAGTGATGAACTTGGCCAGTCCGGCATCACCGAAGGACTACTACGCGTTCCCGATCGAAACGCTTGATGTCGGCAGCATCGGTACACGCAACCTGCTCGAACTCGCCGATCGCAAATCGGCAACGTTCTTCATGGCGTCGACGAGTGAGGTCTATGGAGACCCGCTGGTGCATCCTCAGCCCGAGACGTACTGGGGTCACGTCAACTCGATCGGTCATCGTTCGATGTATGACGAGGCAAAGCGTTTCTCTGAGGCGTTGACGATGGCTTATCACCGCAGCAAGGGCGTTGACGTGAAGATCGTTCGGATCTTCAACACCTATGGTCCGCGCATGCAGCCCGACGATGGTCGGGTCGTGTCGAACTTCATCGTGCAGGCGCTGCGTGGTGAGGCGCTCACGATCTACGGCGATGGTCAACAGACACGCAGCTTCTGCTACGTCGCTGATGAGGTGCGCGGTTTTGTCGCCCTGCTCGACAGTGACCAGACCGGGCCAATCAACATCGGCAACCCTGTCGAATTCACCATGCTCGAGCTCGCTGAAATTGTGGTCGAACTGACCGGCTCCACCGCTGGTCTCGTCCACGAACCGCTGCCGAGCGACGATCCGAAGCAACGCCAGCCCGACATCACCCTCGCAACACGGCACCTCGACTGGGCGCCGACGATCGCACTCCGCGCAGGGCTTGCGAAGACGATTCCGTACTTCGCCGACGAGCTCGCTCGTCAATCCTGACCGCGCCCGGCTGCCAAGCTGAACGCATGAGGCGATCGAGCCGCGGGAGTGTCAGGCCTGCATCGAATTGGCCAGTTGAGCGACAAACTTGAACAGACTGCGACGAAGCCGGCGCAGCCTGCGAAACATGTTGTGTTGAAGGCGTAGAGTCGGAGGTCGTGTGGCGACCCAAGGTGATGACGGCGATGACGCCCGCCGCCTTCGACATCCGCACGGGCGAACTACGCGACCTTGTTCGGCGATCACGCGAAGTCGTGTTGCTGGCTGCGGTCACCGGAGCAATCACCGGACTCGGCGTCCGTTTCTTCGAATTTGTCGTCGCCGAGGTGGCTTTCGACAGAGTGCTGCACGGTCCACTCTGGTTCGCCGCCATCGCGCCGGGCCTCGGACTGGTTGCGGCGGCACTCATCCTCCGGATCGTTGGCAACGGCGCATCGCCAGCTACCTCGGATGAATACCTGCGCGCGTTCCACGACTCGGAATACCCACTCCGACCCCGAGCCTTCATCGGTCGCATCATGGCGGCAATCGCGACGCTTGGCATGGGTGGGGCAATGGGGCTGGAAGGCCCGTCGATGTACGGCGGGTCGGCGATGGGTGCGTTCATCCAGCGGCGGCTCCCCGCTGCCTTTCGAGGCGCCGACTACCGAACGCTGCTCGTCGCGGGGGCCGCTGCTGGTGTCGCGGCGATTTTCAAGGCGCCCGCCACCGGTGCGATCTTTGCTCTTGAAGTTCCGTTTCGCGACCAGATGGCACGACGCATGCTGCTCCCGGCGCTGGTTGCGTCGGCATCGGGCTATCTCGTCTTCGTTGCCTTCAGCAGCACCAAACCCATCTTCTCCTTCGACACCGACCGGGCCGTTGCGTTCCAGTACAAGGACCTGGCGGGTGCTGTGTTCATCGGTATCGGGTGTGCGCTCGGCGCACGCGCATTCTCGCGACTGATCCGCATGGCCAAGGCCTTCACGCTTCGCCCGATCACGGTCCGACTGGTGATCACGGGAGCGTCGCTCACCGGTCTCTTCATGCTGACCCGGGCACTGACCGGCGAGAGCCTCACGCTCGGGTCCGGCTATGAGGTGTTCGGCTGGCTGGGTGAGGAGCATGCCATCTGGCTGCTCGCCGCGATCTTCTTCATTCGATGTCTCTCGACGGCAGTGACCCTCGCCGGCGGCGGCGTCGGCGGTGTATTCATTCCGCTCGTGGTTGGCGGAGCCATCGTTGGGCGCGGTGTGGGCGACATCATCAACCCGCTTGACCCCACCTTGTACGTCATTCTTGGCGTGGCGGCATTCCTCGGCGCCGGCTACCGCGTGCCGCTCGCCGCTGTCATGTTCGTTGCCGAAACGACGGGACAGCCAGGTTTCATTGTGCCCGCGCTTTTCGCAGCTGTCGCCGCTGAACTCGTGATGGGGGATCAGTCGATCACCACCTTCCAACGCTCACCTTCGTAGCACGCTGACTTCAGCAGACGGCCAACAGACTCACCGCTTCGGGGCAGAGGGGGCGAGTGCTGTAAACACTGGCGATGACGATTGACGTGGTGTCGGAGTTGCAGGGAACCGTGGTGGCGTTGTTGGCGCGCCCGGGTGAAGCGGTGCGGTTTGGCGGGGCTCTGGCGCTGGTTGAGTCGATGAAGATGCACCACGAGGTGGTTGCTCCCGCTGATGGGGTGGTCGCGTCGATTGCGGTTGTCGAAGGCGCGACGCTCGCTGTTGGTGACGTCTTGATGTCGCTCGGCGACCCGGTGGACTCCGATGACGACGCAACGCTGCCGCCCCCCGACATTTCCTCGGCGATGGCGCTGCCGACTGGACTCGACCGGCCCGATCTGACCGAAGTCATCGAGCGACATGAGGGTGGGCTCGACGCGGCGCGACCGGAGGCCGTGGCGAAGCGTCGGCGGCGCGGGAGGCGCACGGCGCGGGAGAACGTTGCTGACCTCGTCGATGAGGGGAGCTTGATCGAGTACGGGCCGCTCGTCATTGCCGCGCAGCGTCGGCGACGGGACCTGGCCGACCTGATCGAGAACACACCGGGCGACGGACTCGTTGCCGGTATCGGAGACGTCAACGGGGATCTGTTTGCTGACGAACGCACACGCAAGTGCATTGCGATGTCGTACGACTACACCGTGCTTGCCGGGACCCAGGGTACGCAGAACCACCGCAAGAAGGATCGACTGTTCGAGCTGGCTGAGCAGCTCCGCTTGCCGGTGGTGTTCTTCACCGAAGGTGGTGGCGGCAGGCCCGGCGACACCGACCAACTCGGGGTGAGTGGCCTCGACTGCCTGGCATTTCTCTGGTTTGCCGAGTTGTCGGGGACGGTGCCGCTCATCGGCGTCAACGCCGGCTATTGCTTCGCCGGCAACGCAGCCCTGTTGGGGTGTTGCGACATCGTGATCGCCACGGAAGATTCGAACATCGGCATGGGCGGTCCAGCGATGATCGAAGGCGGCGGTTTGGGTGTGTACGAGCCGCTCGAGATCGGTCCGATCGAGGTGCAGCGTGCCAATGGCGTGGTCGACATCGTCGCTGCCGACGAAGCCGAGGCCACCACAATCGCGAAGCGGCTGGTCGGGTACTTCCAGGGCTCGGTTGAATTGTGGGAGTCGCCGGATCAGACCGCCCTGCGCGACGTCGTGCCGCTTGACCGACTCCGGGCCTACGACATCCGGCGCGTCATCGATGGCCTCTTCGACGTTGGCTCGGTCACGGAACTGCGGCGCGACTTTGGCCTGGGCATGGTCACGGCATTGGCGCGCGTCGAGGGGCGGCCCGTGGGGGTCGTCGCCAACAACCCGCACCACTTGGCTGGAGCGATCGATTCCGATGGTGCCGACAAGGCGGCTCGGTTCATGCAGCTTTGCGATGCACACGGGCTGCCGGTGATCACGTTGTGTGACACGCCCGGCATGATGGTCGGCCCCGACGTGGAAGAGACAGCGTTGGTTCGCCATTGCAGCCGCCTGTTCGTGACGGGAGCCAACCTCTCGGTCCCGATGGTGACCGTCGTGACGAGGAAGTCCTACGGCCTCGGCGCCCAGGCGATGATGGGCGGTTCCACGAAGGCTCCGCTGGCTTGCCTGTCGTGGCCAACGGGAGAGTTCGGAGGCATGGGACTCGAAGGTGCGGTGCGGCTTGGTTACCGCAAGGAGCTCGAGGCCGCAGCGAGCGACGCAGAGCGTGAAGCGCTGTTCAACACGATGGTCGATCGGATGTACGAACACGGCAAGGCGGTCAGCGTCGCCACACACTTCGAAATCGACGACGTGATCGACCCGGCCGACACGCGGCGCTGGATCACCACGCTGCTCGCTGCAGCGCCCCCGTCGCGCGGTGAACGGCCCAACATCGACACCTGGTGAGTGTTCGCCTCGCTGCTCAGCCGAGGTCGGGCCAGGTGCGCTTCTGTCTGCGGCGCTTGCTGGCAGCCCCGAGTTTGCGCCGGTCCGCAAGGTCCCAGTCACGTCGCCAGCTGGTGTGCTCCGGGCCGGTCAATGCCGGGCTCGTGCCGCGGGCAGCTCGTTGGCGGGCAGACCAATAGTCGGTGATCGCCTCGTCGCCGAGCACGGTGACGGCAGCTTCGATACGAGCGTTGAACCGCCGGGTCGATTCACCTTCGAGGGGCGAGAGGGCCGAGCCGAACACGATCTTCGTGCTGCCGGGCTTGGGCCACTTCATACCCTTGCCGAAGATGGCGCCGGTGCCGTCGATGAACACGGGCACCACCGGTGTAGCGGTCTTCGACGCCAGGTACGCGGCGCCGCCCTTGAAATCCTGGCCCCAACCGTCAGGGGAGCGGCCGCCCTCTGGGTAGATCACCAGGCTGTAGCCATCAGCGATGAGTCCCGACAGCAGGTCGCTCGAGGTTCGCCCCGTCGACTCGCGGTCGATCGGCACCGCGTTGAGTGACAGCGCCGAAATTGCCGACTTCCACTTCTTGTCGAAGAAGTAGTCAGCAGCAGCGGCGACGACCAGCTGGCGTCGCCACACGGTCGGGATCGACCGGATCATCACGCCGGTGTCGAGGTGACTGTGGTGTGTCGGAGCAAAGATCACCGGGGGCGGATTTTCCAACCGGGTGAGGTCGCTCAACCGGTCGACGCCAGTGACCTCGGGGTTGGTCAGTGCACGCGCTGCGAGGCGAATCGGGCCTTCGGTGATGATTCCGCGCACGCCCGACGCAAGTGGACGGCGTGCCCATTCGGTGTCGTAGTGGGCGCCAAGTCCCGATACCTCGGGTGGCACTTCGACGCCACGCGGCACGGTCGGGGTGCGGTACGGGAACCCGAAGTTGCGCAGTGGTGTGGTGGCCTGACTGAGCGCGCGTTCGGCGGTGCCAGCGAGCCGTTGTGCCCGTTTGATGTGTGAAGAGGCCATTGCCGGAGCGCCCTACTTGACGTCGGCGACCAGGACCGAGGGTACGTGGAGGTGGGTGATCGACGGTGACCGGCCGACAACGTCGCTCGCGATCTCCAAGGCGTCGTTCATCGTCGAAGCGGGCGTGAACCCCAAGCGTCGAACCGTGGGGGCGTCACCGCCGACGATGATGACCTTGCCCGCGTGCTGTTGGCCGTGAGCTCCCCAGTACCAGGCGTAGAACGGATGCACGCCGTGATACGCATTGCCCGTTCGGTAAAGGTGTCGGTACCACTCATCCTCGGCGTACTTCTTCTCCCACTTCTCGCTCATCACCGCAGGGTCGGTCGAGTCGGGCAGCACCTCTTCGAAGAAGTCGATGTAGCTCGGATGGTGGATGGGGTTGAAGTCGGGATACGTCGGGTGCGTCATGATGATGACACCGCCCTCGCGCACCAGCGGTTTGCCGCGGTACATGTTGAACAGGTATCCCAAGCCCATACACATGACGAGGATCGGGTTCATGATGCCCTCAGGGTTGTACGGGCAGATGTAGGGGATGCCCATGGTCAAGATGTCGGTCTGGCCCTCGACTTCAACAAGGTGCTGGGCGTAGACGTTCTTCAGCGTCTCTTCGTGCACGGTCGGTGTGAATCCGGCCTGGACGCTGGTCATCTCATATGGCGACTCGATGCTGTGCATGATCTTGCGGCGTGCCTTGACCGGCATCGCGCTCAGCGATTTCTGCGTGGCGAGGTACGTTGCCCGGTCCTTGGCGTTCCACTCCCATTCGCGCTTCGCGAGGAAGTCAAAGGGCTTGGGGAACGTGTTCGTGTTCAGCGTGGTCTCGACCGTGAACACCTGCGGACCGCTGTCGCGCAGGACCTTGCCCATTCGCCACAAGCTCTTGTGGAGATCGCTGTGATGGCGATCCATCAGGCTGCGGGTGTTCTGCAGCGTCTTCGGGTTGTGGTGAAAGCTCAGGCACCGATACGAAGCGACGCCAGTGGTGATCGACTTCCAGCCACCATCCATGGCGACTTGGTTGACGTTGGCGTAGACGACGAGGTCGGACTCAGCGACACGCTTGTTGATCTCAAGGACCTCGCCTTCCTCGGTCTCGCCGATCACTGCCAGGTTGTCGTAGTCCTCGGCGTCGTGCTGATACAGCGTGCCGCGAGGATGGAAAGCGTCGAAGATGCGATCGCCGAGCACGTGCTTGAGTTCGTAGTCGTGCATCCGCCGGTGCAGACCGAGCGCAGCGATGAGATGGACGTCGTCGACGCCAGCCGCTGCTGCCATTTCGAGCACGGCCTCGATGATGCGTTGACGCGTGTCTGGCTGGCGCATTTTGGGCAAAGAGAGCGACGCGTCGTCAAAGCAAATGGTGAGCTTCATGTCTGGCTTGAGCAGCGTCGGGAGCGGCTCGGCATCCATGGGATTGAGCAGCGCGTTGCGAATGGCGCCGTCGACGTCTTCGATGCCGGCCAGCGGTTCGGGTGGATAGATGACTCGGCTGCGGTCGGCGGGGAGACGTTCGAGGCTGAAGTTCTCGCCGCGCCAGAAGAGCATGGGTGGTGTCGAACGATCGACGTCGAGAACGAATCCTGGGCGTGGCATCAGTGAACACTCTTTCGCAAGGGGGAGTGGGCGTGGAGGGGGGAGTCGGCGTGGAGATGGCGATTCGCTTGGGAATCGGCGAGCGGCATCATGAGTGCTCCCGCATGTCGAAAGCGATCTTGACAGCGCCGCGGCGACCTGCCGAGGCCGCGTGCGCAATGGCGTCGACGTGATCGGCGAGCGGGTAGGTGGCTGAGAGCAGTCGCTCGGCTTCGAAATGGTTGGCGGTGTCGATGGCCAGGTCGAAGGTCGACGTGGTGCGTCCGTCGGCCAGTGTCTCGGTGCCGTAGGTGTAGGCGCCCTTGAGTTCGGTTTCTCGGTGCCACAGCCCGGTCAGGTCGAGGGTGACATCACCGGGCATCCCGAGGAGAACAACTCGGCCGCGGGGTTTGGTCATGCCCAACGCATCGCTGACCGACGAGTTGGAGCCGACGGCGTCGATGGTGACGTGTGCGCCCGAGGTGAGTTGGCCACCCACCAGCATGCCGCCCACTTCACGGCGGACAGCCCGCTGAAGTTCGCTGCCCGGAACAACGACGTCGGCGCCGAGCGCCTTGGCGTATGCCTGCTGGTGCGGGTAGCGGGCGCCGACAACGACGCGAGCCTCGGGCACGTAGCGCTTGAGTCCAGCGACCGCAGCGAGTCCCATCGTGCCAGCGCCGAGCACGGCGACCACCGGATTCTCGACGCCGATCATCGACGGTCGAGCCAGGAGCGCAGCGTGAATGCCACCAGCGAGCGGTTCGACGAGCACAGCCCGCTCGTCGGGCATGTCGTCGTCGATGTGATGCAGCTGAGATTCGTGCGCCCAGAACCAGGGAGCCCATCCGCCGCCCGTCGAACAGCAGAAGCCGGTCTGGATTCCGGGGGCGAGCGCTCCGCCGTGTGCGTCCATGGCGAGATGGGCGTAGTCGTCGCCGTCAGCGGGTGCTGCGCCGTCGAATGGCAGCGGGAGTCCGCGGGCCGCATGGCCGAGCACCGGCTCCAGAATGACTCGCTTGCCCGAGTCGAGGTCGCCGACCACCTCGTGGCCCGGGACGAATGGAAAGCTCACCCAGTCCTCGAAGTACGTCGAGGCATGACCCTCAACCAACGCAATGTCGGATCCGCAGATGCCGGCGAGCCGGGTGCGAACGCGATGCCAACCTGCAGCGTTGGCGCCCCCTGGGCACTCCGGGTCGTCAATGGTACGCATCTCGAGCGGGCCCATCTTGGCGGCTATCACGGGCGACATTGCCGAGGCAATACGGGCCATGCCCAGCATGGCGATGTTGCGTCGGACTTGGAGCGCTCTCATGAGACGAATGCCTTCCGCTCGCGCTCACTCAACAGTTTGCCGATGGGGAGCAGTGGTTGCGGTGATCCGGAAGCCTTGCTCCAGTTCTCGACCAACCAGCCCCGCTTGCGGGCAATGGCGGCGAGCCGCGTTTCGGGGTTGACCGCGACCGGGAAACCGACTGCTTCGAAGAGCGGCAAGTCTGATGATGAGTCCGCATATGCAACGCACTCGTCGAGGTCGAGGCCCTCCTGATCGCAGTAGTCGGCGAGCAGCTGCGCCCTGGCTTCGCCAGTCGGCGGGACCACCGGCATCTCGCCGGTGTAGGTCCCGTCGGGTTTGACGGTCATTTCTGCTGCGAAGATCTCGTCGAACAACGGCCGCAGTCCTTCCACATTGAAGCTGAGCGCGCCGGTGATCAGCACCGTGCGATGGCCAGCGGCGCGGTGCTCGCGTACCCGCCGGAGTCCGTCGGGGAAGCTCTTGGCCATGATCAGTTGCGTCATCATCTCGCGGGCGTCTGCCTCGACCTGAGCAACCGGAGCATTCTCGTAACGGCGATAGAAGTGACGTAGGAAGTCGGTGCGGTCTTGTCGATCGATTTTGATCAGATTCGGTGCTTCGAGCAGCGTGCGCAAGACGTAGCGGAACCGCTCCGGAGTGTCGAGCCGGCGTGTGGCCAGCCACGAATAACTCTCGACCACGTTCGAGGCGATCAGGGTGTTTTCAAGATCGAACGCCGCCACCTGACGCTTCGGATCGAGGACTTGCTGGCGCATGCGCCCCATGCGATCGGTGCTCTTCGACTTGCCCGGTGTCGACTTGACGCGAGCGTGCTGGACGATCGACGGGAGATGGATGCGGTTGACGTAGTGGTCCCAGTCGACCACCCGCGGGTCGAAGTTGAAGTCGCGCTGGTCGTCGGCGTCGAGCGATTCCCACAGACCGAGCAGGTTGTCGACCTGATAGATCGCCTCGCATTCGGTGTACAGGCCGTACAGCTCGACGTACTCCAGTGCCCGCTCGATGTCCTGACGCTTGGATTCCAGTTCGGCGGCGAAGTTGGCCTGTTTGCCACGCAGCGGTAGCGCTTGCAATGCCTTCTCAGCGGTGGTCAGTGTCTTCTGGGCGCGCGTGAGTTGCTTCTGCACTCGACCGCGGCCGGGGAACCGCCACTCGGGCACGATGATCGGCTGGCCGTCCTTGTCATACAGCGGATTTGCTGTGAAGAACGCAGTGGTCCAATCGACCATTGCCCGATATCGGAGCGGGTTGACGCCACCGGAGGCCACCTGACTGATCGCCGGTGCCCGCTCGGGGCCGGCGCCTGCGACGCCGATGATTGCTGCAACGACGATGTCGACGGGAATCACGTCGACGGTGCCCTCGGGGACGCCCGGGAACTCCTTGAGCAGTCCACCGGCGAAGGAGATGATGACCGGCTCGGCCATGCGAAACCCGCGGATCCAACCCGGGTTCGGTTCTGCCCACGCCGACTCGATGATCGACGGCCGCACGATCGAGACCGGCACGGGGCCCTTCACCTCGGTCAAGGCCTGCTCGCCGAGGGCTTTGGTGTAGGCGTAGGCGTCTGGCCAACCGAGGCTTGCAGCGCGCGACCGGCCGGCATCGACGAGTTCGGCACGCACCCAGCGTTCGCGAAGCTGTTCGGTCTTTGCGGCGAGGGCGGGAGCGCCAGCAGCGCCGAGTTCTCCACGCGCCTCCTTGCGGAAGCGTTCAAGATTGTCGCGAGTGCGACTGATTGCTTCGGTATCGCCTTTGAGCCGACGGGCGGAGGCCACCTCGTTACGCCAGTCGAGACCGATGTCCCAGGGGCCCTCGCTGACGAGTTCTTCGGGGGCGCGGCCGCGACGGTTGCCGGCGACGTAGCACGTCGACACGGCCACGATGTGGGGCGTGATCTCAAGTTGGTTACACAGCTCGGCGATGCGGACCGGGCCGAGCAGGTTGATTTCCACTGCGGAGTTGAGTGGTGAGTCGAATGACACGGCTGCTGCTGAGTGGATGACGGTGCTGCAGCTTGCAAAGATCGCCCGGTCGGTGTCGTTCAGGTCAAGGCCATCGCGGCTGACGTCGCCGGCGATGGTGGTGATTCGCCGGTCGGTCATCTCGGCAAACGTCTCGGTTGCATCGGGCGCGCCATGGGATTCGCGCAGCCGATCGAAGGCGTTGTTTTTCAGAATTTCTTTCTGTGTCCGCTTGGCCGCAGGTGTTCGCTTGCCGTCGCGGACGAGCAGGACCAGCTCGCAGTCCGGGACCGAGCGAAGCATGCGCTCGACGAGTGCTGTGCCCACGAAACCGGTGGACCCGGTGATGGCAATTCGTTTGCCTGCAAGGGATTCAGCAATCACGGGTGCAGTTCTAGCATGATTCTCTACCAATTGGTAGAGAGAGCTGCCAAGATGATGTGATGCGCGATGGCGACACGGGTGGCGAGGGTGATGACAACAGCGATCCAGAGTGGGATCGAGAGTGGAATGAGAACTGGGACGCCG
Source organism: uncultured Ilumatobacter sp. (assembly GCF_963980585.1). Taxonomy (NCBI): domain Bacteria; kingdom Bacillati; phylum Actinomycetota; class Acidimicrobiia; order Acidimicrobiales; family Ilumatobacteraceae; genus Ilumatobacter; species uncultured Ilumatobacter sp. The sequence goes on along the minus strand of NZ_CAXCAM010000015.1, from coordinate 28,088 downwards.
ATGCCTGACCGAACCACTCGGGAGCGCATTCTCGACGCAGCGCTCGACCTGTTCGGCGCACGCGGCGTTGATGCCGTGTCGCTTGACGAGATCGCTCGTCATGTCGGTGTCCGCAAGCAGACCGTTCTCTACTGGTTCGACTCCAAGGAGGTGCTCGTGGACGCGGTGTTGGAGAAGGTTGCTGCGGAACTGGTCGTCGTCATCGACGCCGCAGTCCGCGCTGCGCCAGATGACCCGCTGGATCGTGTTGACGCAGTGGTGCGTGCGGTCTTCCGCCCCGCAGTTCGTCGTCCGGCTCTTCTCGGCCTGGTGCGCGAAGTCAGCCGGCTCAATCAGTCGCAGGCCGATCGCCTGGCAGCGCACATCTCACCGCTTGTCGAGCGTGCCGTCCACTATCTGGCAGCGGAGATGGAGACCGGCCGTCTCCGCACAGGAGACCCTCGATTGATCGCAGCGTTGAGCTACGCAACGGTGACCGGCATCGCAACGGAACCCGAAGCGCTCCGCACTGTCGGGTGGGTCGCTGATCAGGCTGGCCTTCGTGCGTTGCGCGATGAGCTGCGCGCGTTCCTCCGTGCTGCCCTCACCCCATCCTGACCGAACCCCATCCTGACCGAAAACCTGACCGAAAAATGTGGGATGAGCGTCGCCGCGCGACGTTCTTCCCCCATATTTCGGGTGGATCGGGTGGATCGGTGGGTCTGGGCAGACTTGGCTGCGGCGGTGTGCGGTGCTTTAGTGCGCAGTGTTGCGCCGGCGTCGCGAGTGGCGTTCCAGTGCAAGATCGACGAGTCGGTCGATGATCTCTGGGTAGCTCACTCCGTCGGCGATCCACATCTTCGGGAACATCGAGATCGGGGTGAAACCCGGCATCGTGTTGACCTCGTTGAGCAGAAAGCCACGTCCAGGTTTGCCGTTGATCTCGGTGGCAGGATCTTCCCAGAAGAAGTCGACTCGCGACAGACCTTCGCACCGCAAGGCCCGGTACGTCTCGATTGCGAGCTCTTTCGCCGTGGCGAGGGCGTCGTCTCCAATCGGGGCAGGAATGACCGCATATGACCCGTCGGCCAGGTACTTGTCTTCGTAGCTGTAGAAGTCATCGCCTGGCACGATCTCGCCCGGCGTCGCTGCCGTGGGCTGGTGATTGCCGAGCACGGCGACTTCGATTTCCTTACCGACTACGGCTTCTTCGACGACGACCACTTCGTCGTAACTGAGGGCGACGTCGATCGCAGTGTTGAGCTCATCGACGCTCGACGCTTTCGAGACGCCGACCGATGAGCCCATGTTTGCCGGCTTCACGAACACGGGGAGCCCAAGGTCATCGACGATTGTGGTCGCGAGCGACGGCGTCATCTCGTGTTCGGCGAATGCCCGGTACCGAGCCTGGGGGATGCCCGCGGCAGCGACGACCTGCTTGGCCATGGCTTTGTCCATTGCGACCGCAGAACCAAGGACGCCGGTGCCGACGTAGGGCAGGTTGGCGAGTTCGAGGAGTCCTTGGATCGTTCCGTCCTCACCCATCGGGCCGTGGAGGAGCGGCATGACGACCGTGGTTGAGGGCTCGGCTGAGGCGGCGGAAAGGATCGGCGTCGGTGATACGTCAGACCCCGTCGGGTCGAGTTGTGCTGGCAATCTGCCCCCACCTGAAGCCAGCGCAGCAACCGCCTGGTCGGCAATCGCCCACTGTCCGTCGGTCGAAATTCCGATCGGGGTGATGCGGTACTTGGCCGGATCCGCCGCGGCCAACACATGGGCGGCGGTGGTGCACGAGACGTCATGTTCGGCGCTTTCGCCACCGAAGACGACGATCAGGTGGATCCGTTCGTCCGTGTCGATCGGGGTGCCACTCATCGTCCTCCACCAATCGTCATAGTGCGAACGGTACCGTCGACGCCCGTGAGGATTCTGGCATCAGCAGCAGCAACCGGCATCGGTGGACGACTGGTCGGGCCCGATGTCGAGTTCGACGGCGCATCGTTTGACTCGCGCTTGGTGCGACCGGGCCAGTTGTTCGTGCCGATTGTGGCTCATCGGAACGGCCACGAGTACATCGAAACCGCCCGGTCAGCCGGAGCGGTCGTGCATCTCACGAGCCAGCCGGGGCAGGCTGCGGAGGGGGCCACCTCGATTGAAGTTGCTGACACCGCCGCCGCGCTGATGGCGCTTGCGGCGTGGGCTCGCGGTCAATCGGTCGGCAAGGTCGTCGGTGTCACCGGCAGCGTTGGTAAGACATCGACCAAGGACCTGATTGCCGCCGCGTGCGCATCTGAGCTTCGGACAGCGGCCAACGAACGCAGCTTCAACAACGAGCAGGGGTTGCCGATCACGGTGCTGAATGCGCCCGATGACACCGAGGTCCTCGTGTTGGAGATGGGGATGCGCGGCTTTGGCGAGATCACGAGACTCTGCGACGTCGCCCGACCGGACATCGGCGTGGTCACCGCCGTTGGCCACTCTCACACCGAACGAGTCGGTGGCATCGAGGGTGTCGCGAAGGCGAAGAAGGAGCTGGTCGAGGCGCTGGACGCGTCGGGTACAGCGATCCTCAACGCCGATGATGAGCGCGTGCTGGCGATGGCTCGGCACACGGACGCCACTGTTCTCACGTATGGCGCTGCGGGCGATGTGCGGGTCAGCGGCCTCGCACTTGATGCGCTGGCCCGCCCTCGATTCTGCGTCGACACCCCGTGGGGAAACGCCGACGTCGAACTGGCGACGAGCGGCGCGCACATGGCATCAAATGCCGCAGCCGCAATCGCTGTTGCCGGGTCCGTCGGCGTGTCGCTTGACGCTGCAGTCGAGGCATTGGCGACAGCGTCGATCTCGGGCATGCGGATGGAAGTGTCGACGGCGCCGTCCGGAGCCACGGTCATCAACGATGCCTACAACGCCAACCCGACATCAATGGTCGCGGCGCTCGAAGCCCTGGCAGCGATGGAGGCAGATCGTCGTATCGCCATCCTCGGCCTCATGGGGGAACTGGACGATGACGTCGAGGGCCATCGTGAAGTTGCGCGCATCGCTGAGACGCTTGGTGTTCAGGTCGTCGCCACCGGAACGGATTTTTACGGCGTCCGACCGACCGACGATCCGGTCGCGCTCATCGGCAAATTCCAAGCGGGCGATGTGGTGCTGGTCAAGGCCAGCCGGTCGGCCGGCCTCGAGCGCATCGTTGACCAACTGCTCAGCTGAGTCAGCCCGAGTTACTTTGGGGTCGGACCCATCCGTCACTCGTTAGATAAGGCGGCTGGCGTTGACCGGTGTGTATTTCTCTCCGCCTTCGCTCTCGGGCAAGAACGCGTTGCGCTGCAAGTGGCGCAGATCGACCCAGTACGCAAGGAAGATCGCAAACGCGGCGCCAAAGCCGAGCACGGCACGAGCGCCGACCCACTCGATGACCACGCCGAAGAACAGGTTGCCGATCGGCACGGTGCCACCGAAGACCATGAACCAGAGTGGCATCACGGCGGCCCGCTCGGTGTTCTTCAGATTCAGCTGCAGCTCAGTGGTGATCGCTGTGGCGGTCATGAAGTACGCGAACCCAAGCAGAAAGCCTACGGGGTACGGCAGGAACGAGTCGCGGAGCTGCGAGAAGACGGCGAGGACAACAGCGAAGCCGGTGAACCCCCGAACGATCAGTGTGTGGCGGCGCACGTCGGCCAGCCAGGTACCGACCGAGATGGCACCGAAGAAGGCACCGAGCCCCCACGTTGCGTACAGCGCCCGGTATTGGTTGCCGAGCGCGTCGAATCCGAAGTTGAGCTCGGCGATCGACGGGAACAGTCCGACGAACGGCAAGCTGAACAGTGAGAACAGGAACATGCCGAGAAGGAGTCGGGAGAGCACCTGTCGCTCGCGGACGATGTGGAAGCCGGTCAGCAAACGACGCCAGCCGACTTCAGTGAATGTGCCTCGGACGTCGGGCATCCGCACGATGAGTAACGCAACGATGAAGAAGACGTAGGTCGCCGCATTCACGGTGAAGATTTGCGCGGTGCTCATGCCGGTCGCGGCGAGTACAGCAGCGAGGACCGGTCCCATCACTCGGCTGCCGTTGATCATCGCAGAGTTCAGACTGATGGCTCCGGGCAAGTCCTGACGGTGCACGAGGAGGGGCATACTCGCCTGGAAGGCCGGCGCATTCAACGCGTTGGCGATGCCGATTGCGAGTTGTGTTCCGAAGATCGCGACCAGCGCTGCGTCCTGTGCCACGAAGAAGGCAAGACACAGCGTGAGTACAGCGGAGATCGACTGCATCGTGAGCTGCAACTTCTGCTTCGACACCTTGTCGGCGAGCACTCCGGCGGGAATCGACAAGATGAGGAGCGGCCCGAGCTGCATGAAAATCGCGACGCCGACGAACGCTGGTCGGTCGGTGCGGTCTTGGATATAGGCGGGCAGAGTGAAGTTCTGCATCCACGTGCCGATCTGCGACAGCGCCAAACCGACGAAGATGATGCGGAACGAGCGGTACGACCACGCAGCCTTGGCGCTGCCGGGTACACGGCCGTGCTGAGGGGGTTTCGGGTCGGTGTAGTCGAACGCAGTCAGAAGGTCCGACGTTAGCGAGCCGCTCGATGAAAGGGTCGGAACATCATTCTGATCTCTTTGACATAGGTCTCTGGCACCTCGAACGCTGCAAAATGACCGCCACGGTCATACTCGGCCCAGTGGACGATGTTGGTGTAGCCATCCTCCACCCACTCCCGCACCGGCGGGGCGATCTCCTCGGGGAAGACCGCGAAGCCGGTCGGAATGTCGACGGTATGGCGGGTGCCTTTGCCGAAGCTCTCCCAGTACAACCGGCCGGAGGAGGCGGCGTTGCCATTGATCCAATACAGCATGATGTTGTCGAGGAGTTCGTCGCGTGTGAGGACATCTTCAGGGTGGCCACCGCGTTCGGAGTCGCGGGTGTCAGTCCACGCCCAGAACTTCTCGAGGATCCAGGCAGCCTGTCCGGCAGGTGAATCGACGAGGCCGTAACCGACGGTTTGGGGCCGTGTCGCCTGCTGCTTTGAATAGCCCGAGTCCCAGTCTCGGTAGTACTGCAGGTGCTCGAGCGTCCGTTTGGCTGCATCGCTCAGTTCGCCGTCGAGCTTCGGGCGCGCACCCATGGCGAGGGTGACGTGGATCGCAGCGCAGTGTTCGGTATCGAGCGCGCCGAGCGCCGTCGTCACGCCGGATCCCCAGTCGCCGCCTTGCGCGACGTAGCGGTGGTACCCGAGGCGCGCCATGAGTTCGGCGAAGGTGGTCGCGATCTTGTCGACGCCCCAGCCGGTGACCGTCGGCTTGCCGGAGAACCCGTACCCGGGCAGCGAGGGCGCAATGACGTGGAACGCATCCGCTGCATCGCCACCGTGGTTCGTCGGGTCGGTGAGTGGTTCGATCACCTTGTGGAACTCGACAATCGAGCCTGGCCATCCGTGCGTGAGCAGCAGGGGAGTTGCATCGGGATGCGGTGATCGTTGGTGAATGAAGTGGATATCGAGGTGGTCGATGGTGGTGACGAACTGATCGAACCGGTTGAGCTCAGCCTCGCGGGCTCGCCAGTTGTACTGCTCGGCCCAGTAGCCGCAGACGTCCTGCACATAGGTGAGCGGCGTGCCCTGCGACCAATCGTCGACCAACTCGCGTTCGGGCCAACGCGTGTTGCGCAGCCGTGATCGGAGATCGTCGAGGATCTCGTTACTGACGTTGATCGTGAAGGGTCGGATGTCAGTGCTCATCGCGTCACCGTAGGGCGAGCGACCTTGGGGTCGATCAGCCGAGCGGTGCCCACTCTGGACCGATATAGAACGAGTCGATGCGTTCAGCGCGGTAGGTGGCGACGAACTGCCCAGGCGCACCAGCGTCGAACTGCCACACGATGTCACCGCCGGAGGGGCCGTCGGGAACGACCTCGATGATGCGGGTGTGGAGGAAACTCGTGGGATTCATGAAGTCGGCCCCGCCGTGTGTGATCAGGACGTTGCCGTTGCTGACGCGGTCGGCGTCGCCGATGAACGCAGCGAAGAGTGGTTCACCGTCGACATCGTCGGTACGGTGCTCCCACAGCTGAGTGACCTGCCAGTCGGCCGGGACGTCGCTGCGATCGTCCACGTCGTACAACACGGCCCGACTGTAAGGCGGGTTCTCGGGGTCGGCCGGGTCAGTGCCAGGGCGGCCGTTGCCATTGTCGTAGAGCAGGATTGAACCGTCGTCTTGGACCTCGACGGCGTGCTGGTAGCGGGGGCCGTCGCCCGTGAGGGGCAATGTTCCGTTGTCGCCGAACGTCCAGAGAAGTTCGGTCTGCGGTCCGAGGTCCTCGCCATGCTGCATCGCGATGACTTGACTGGTGTGACGAGCGGAGAAGATGACCGCATCGCGGTCAGGGTCGTAGACCACTGCATTCGCATGTGTCCAGTCGCGGGCTCCGTCGACGGCGAAGAAGGCATTACACATCTCTTCGCCTGGCACGTCGTCGATATCGATGACGTCCCACAGGTCCCACGTGCGCAGGATCTCTCCTTCGGGGGTGAACTCGACAGCGACGTCGCTGAGCGCGTTGAACGGCAGATCGTCGCCGGGGCAGATGGCGGCTCGTTGTTCGTCGGTCAGGTCATGCGATGTTGCCGAGAGCGCGAGGTAGTTGCCGTCGACTGTTCGTTGAGCCTCGTGATGGATGAGGTTGAAATCTTCGGAGATCAGTGGAATTGGGTCAACGGCGTTGAGGTTTGTTCCACCGGGGATTGAGTCCGGAGCGTCGTCGAGAGTTGTCTCCACATCGGCCGCGGTCTCAGCGTCGACCGGCACGATCCATTCGCCGATTTCGTTGCCGAGCATGTCGAACTCGCGGATGCCATTCGGCCAGTAGATCGAGCTGAAGGTGCCGTCGACTGTCTGCTCAACCGCGCCAATAACCGGTCCATTTTGGTAGTACCAGACGATCTCGCCCTCGTTGTCGACGGCAATGAGGTACTGGAACTGGTCGAACGGACGGGCCGGTGTTGCGCTCGCAGGGTCGAGCAGTTCCTGTATCTCGATGATCGTGTAGCCGGCGGACGCGCGTGATAGGTCGGACTCGAACTCGTAGGGCACGAACCGATCAGGAACCGACCCCGTGGTGAACTCGGCATCCAGGACATCAAAGTCGGTACCGTCGGCAGTGGAGAGCGCGGCGGAGATCTCGTAGGTGCGGTCGCTCCGCATGCCGACGAGTGGGATCGAGACGGTGTCGATGGCCTGAGCGGTTGGCGGGAGCTCGACTGCATGGTCGCCCGACACGGCGGTGATGGTGATGATTGCGGGCTGACCAAGCTCGAAGTCGAGCTGTGCGCTCAGGGTGTTGTTCGCGTTGTCGAGCACGGTCAGCGTGTTGCGAGCCGATTCGTCGGTCAGGTCTGTCGGAGGTTCGGTCGCCGGTGCAGCTTCGGTGCTCGGAATGACCGTAGGAGCGGCTGTTTCGGGCGCAGAGTCGGCCGGCGCAGCGCCATCGGAGTCGGACGTGCACGCGGCGAGGCAACCGAGCACCCCGAGGAGGAGTGGGATTCGGACCACGTGTCGTCGAGGCTTGGTGAGCACCCACCAATTCTGGCCGGTGGACGGCCGAGTTGCACACCTCTTCTCGGATCACTGGCGAAAGTAGGGTTCGTTGTCATGACCGATGCCTCAGCAGCGATGCACAAGCGTGACCATGTTGCCAAGGAGCTGGGCATTGAGATCACGCATGCCGAAGTCGGGTTGGCGGTGGTCTCGATGACCGTGGAGGAACGCATGACCAATGGTCTTGGTGTGTGTCATGGTGGGCTGCTCTTCACGCTGGCCGACACCGCGATGGCGCATGCTTCGAATGCTGGCAACGAGCGGACGCTGTCGACGACGGCATCGATTGAGTGGATCTCGACCGCACGTATTGGCGATCACTTGGTGGCGACGTCACGCGCTGTTGCTCAACGCGGCCGCAACACGGTGCACGACATCACGGTGACAAACGGCAATGGCGACACAGTCGCACTGGTGCGCGGCCAGACACTCACACTCGGTGGGCCGGTGCTCGATGCCTGACGAATTCGAACAGCGCGCGACGGAGCGTGTCGCCGAGCTCGGCGACGGTGTCGGGGGTGGCTCCAGTGGGGAGATCGATCTCGAGAGCTTCGCGGCGTCGTTCGACTTGTTTCGGTTGGCCACGCGGACGATTGGAGACTTCGACACCGAGGTGCATCGACCGCTGGGGTTGTCGATGGCGGGTTTCCGGGTGCTGTTTACGGTGTGGGTCTTTGGTTCGTTGGAGGTGCGTGACATTGCTCGACTTTCCGGCGTGTCGCGTGCTGCAGTTTCGGGAGTGGTGACGACGTTGGAGCGCGAGCAGTTGGCGCTGCGTCAACGAGATCAGGCTGATGGTCGCCTCGCCAGCGTGACGGTGACCGATGCCGGTGTCGAGAAGCTGCGCCTGGCCTACGGTGGCCAGCATCGTCGCGAGCGACAACTGTTCGGCGTGCTTGATGAGGCGGAGTTGCATGCCTTCACCGCGACGCTGCGCAAGCTGCTTCGAGTGCGCCTGGACGATGACGCCGGGCAGCTCAATCCGGAAGATCGTTAAGGGCTTGACGATCACCGAGAATCCTCTACACTGAGCCGGACACGACATCGGTTCGAGGGGGACTGTTGCATGCACACACTCGCTGACCCACCAACTCGACGCGGCCGATCGTGGTCGGACCTTGATGACTTCCAAGCGTTCATCGACCGCGGCGGCATGGTCGAGCCGGGCGATGACATGCCGACGGAATATCGCGATGAGGTGTTCCGTTTCATCGAGTTCCATGCGAACTCGGAGTTGATGGGTGGGCTCACCGAACGAGATTGGATCCCGCACGCACCTGGGCTACGCCTGAAGCAGATCTTCCTGGCCAAGACGCAGGACGAGATCGGACACGCGCACCTGCTCTACATGGTGGCGGCTGACATGGGCGTCAAAACGCGAACTGAGATGCTTGAACAGCTCTTCGATGGTCGCTCACGATTCCACAATGTGTTTCACTACCAAGCGGTCACGTGGGCCGATCAGGTGGCGATTGCCTTCCTCGTCGATGCCGCAGCCTTCGCCAGCCAGCGGGCGGTCTTCGCTGAGTGCACGTACGGCCCGTACAAGCGTGTTCTCAAACGCATCGTCGCCGAGGAGGGCTTCCACATGCGTCACGGTGAGGAGATGCTGCTGCGCCTTGCCACTGGGACGCCGACGCAACATGAAATGTTCCAGGCCGCGCTCGACCGCTGGTGGTGGCCCGCCGTGCAGTTGTTCGGTCCCGACTCGCCTCCGGGTGACGCTGACCCGCTGATCCGCTGGAAGATCAAGTCGCAGCGCAACGAAGATCTCCGTCAGGCATACGTTCAAAAGTACGTGCCGTTGCTGCATGGCTATGGGTTCAAGGTTCCTGACTCCGAGCTGCGTCAGGATGCCGAAGGCGTGTGGCGGGCTGGAACGATTGACTGGGAACCACTGAAGGCCACGATGCGCCAGGGCGGCCCGGATTCGAAGCGGCGCATCGCGACCGCCGCCGCAAACTGGGCAGACACCGCCTGGGTGCGCGATGCACTCGAGGTGAGCCAGTGACCGCCACCGCCACCTTCGCAGCGAGCGGGCTCTCTGTCGAGAGTGCCGTGCGCGCCGCGGTCGCCGCGGTCAATGACCCCGAGTACCCCGACGTGTCGATTCTCGACCTTGGGCTGCTCGAATCGCTGCGCGTCGAATTCGTGACAGAGCATGGCGCTGAAGGTGCGGTTGCGCATGTCGGCTTGATCCCGACGTTCAGCGGTTGCCCAGCGCTGAAGATGATCGCGGACGACGTTCAGCAATCGGTTGAGTCGCTCGAGTGCATCGATCGCTGTGTCGTCTCATGGCTCGCCGGTCCGGTGTGGGACAGCAGCCGGCTGAGCGCTCCGGCGCAATCACGACTTGCCGAGGAGTACACCGTCGTGCTCCGGCGCAAAGACGGAAGCTTGCTGTGCCCGGTCTGTGGATCGGACGCGGTTGTAGACCAGGCGATGGCGGGGCCGACTCGGTGCCGCTCCGTGGCATGGTGTCCGTCGTGTCGGAACCCGGTCGAGGTGATGCGATGAGCGTCTCGACAACGCACGGGGCGCGGCGATGAAGACGTACGAGGTGTTTCTCAAGAAGGCAGGGCGCGATGAGTTCCGTCATGCCGGGTCGCTCGAAGCTCCCGACCCTGAGATGGCGGTGATGTACGCCAGCGAAACGCACGCTCGACGTGCTGAAGGCGCCGAGATGTGGCTCGTCGAACGTGGCAATGTGCTGGTTGCCGATCCTGCGATCCTTGCGGTCAACGACGACAAACCGCACCGTCACAACGATGGAGCGCGAGTCGCAGCGCGCCGCAAGGAACGACGCGAAGGAGACGAGACATGAGCCTCAAGGCCGCAGAGCGCGCACACCTGTTGGCGCTCGCTGACGACGAGCACATGGTGGGCGCTCGACACACCAACTGGATTGGCCTCGGCCCCTTCCTCGAAGAAGACCTCGCGTTCTGCTCGATCGCGCAAGACGAACTCGGTCATGCAATCGGTCTCTACGAGATCCTTCTCGCGGATGACCCAGACCGTGACAGTGCTGATCTCGACGGATTTGCGATGCTGCGCGACGCCGCTGACTACCGGAGCTGTTGGCTCGCCGAAGTCGACTGCAGTGACTGGAACGACTCGCTGGTCCGTCACTGGATGTACGACCGGGCCGAGTCGCTGCGGTGGGGAGCATTGTCCGATTGCTCCGACGAGCGGGTGGCCGCGCTGGCCAACCGGGCGCTTCGTGAGGAGACGTTCCATCTCGACCACGCCGAGCGCTTCATGGGCCGTGTTGCGGGCGCCGATGTGACTGGCAAGATCGCCGCGTCGATCAACCGGCTGCTGCCGATTGCTCGCGGGCTCTGGGACGAACTCGCTGAGGGTGATCCGGTGGCGACGGGCTTCGCGTCCCGGTCTGTTGCCGAGCTGGCTGCTGAGTGGGAAACGCTGATCGCTGATGACCTCAACAAATGGGGCGTCGACATCATCCTTCCCGACGGGAATGTGTCGACCGGTCAGGCGCATCGGTCGATACGCAGTGACGGTTTCGATGCGTTTCACGCAGATCTGCAGCGTGTGATTCTGCTCGACACATCCGCCGTGTGGTAGCCGCGCGTCCGCCCCTGAATCCCGCGAAATTTCAATCCACTACCAATACAGGAGACATCCATGGCCACGCTCACTGAATTTTGCAAGATCGAAGCAAAGCTGCGCTTCACCCCTGTTGGTGCCATCGGCACCGGCTTCCGAGTCGACGTTCCGTTCGAAGGGACAGCGACATCGAGTCACTGGGAGGGTGAGCGCAAGGTTGCCGGCACCGACGTGGTGCGTATTGGCTCAGACGGTGTGCAGCAGCTCGAGATTCGCGCTCGCATCGGCGAAGGCGGCGACATGGTCGCCTACCAAGCGATTGGTCGCGGCACCGACGCCACCGGTCCGCAGGAACTGCTGGTCTTCGAGACAGCGAACGAAGACTTGGCATTTCTCAATTCGGCGATCGCTGTCGCTGTGGGCGGCATGGACGGCAACAAGCTCAGCTTGACCGTCTCGCTCGTCTCGGCCTGATCGAGGACCCGGACCCGGAGCGACGTTGTCGCCCGGCTCTGGGCACCTGTTCATCTGATCGCTGAACGGGGGCAGCCTCCGTGGTGGTCGTCAGCCCTCGTCGTCCATGTCGTCCATGGTGGACTCGTCAAGGCCGGCAGCAATCGCGGCGTCGATCGACCCGGGTTCATCCTCGATGAAGTCGACGCACGCGATCTTGTTGTCGATGAACTCCATTGGGTGCACCACAAATGCCACGGCGGCGGTCCCGGCGATCTTGGCGTTCTCGGCGGTCATGAAGCCGTTGCCATCGTTGTCGCTGGTGAACGCGAGATGGATTTCGTTCGGTGGGAACTCTGAGCCTCCGACTTCGAACTGGTAGTGCGGGCCCGCGTTGCCGTCGTCGCAGGCTTGAGCGTGGGCGTGACTGATGTAGTCGACGTTCGGTAGTAGACCGGTGAGCTCCGTTGTGATGGTCGTGCCCAGGGGCGACCGAGCGATCACTGCGGTGCCTGCAACGCCGTCATAGCCCTCGGGGCGGGTGTCCATCAGTGAGTACTCACCCCGAGCCAGCGCTGCGCCGACGACGTCGTCGGCGGGTGTGGCGTCGGGGTCGCCCATGTTCATGTCCATGTCCATGTCCGTCGTCATGGGTCCGGTGTCGGTGGAGTCGCCGGCATCTGAGCCGCACGCGGCGAGTCCGAGAGCGATGAGTGCGGGCACGACACTGGCGCGTCGAAAGGTCGAGGTCTTCATGGTCTTCTCCTGAGAAGTCTGCGGCGTGTGAATGGTTGAGCTGAGTGGTTTCAGCGCACGGGTGAGCCACTCACGCGGCGATGTGATGACACCGAGCGGGTCCGAATGGTGTTCGGCATTCATCGCCCCAACGGTAATGCTGCCTTGGCCGCCAGCGATGTCGCCCGCCCACGGCATTTCGGCTCAGCCCATGGTGCCGCGGAGATACTTGCCGACGATGCCGCGGCGGACTTCCTGGGTGCCAGCGCCGATCTCGAGGAGCTTGGCGTCTCGGTACAGACGGTTGATTTCCATCTCCCACATGTAGCCCGCGCCGCCGTGGACTTGTACCGACTCGTCGGCGACCTCGCGCATCATCTTCGTCGCGTACAGGATGGCGGCGGCAGAGTGGGCGTGGATCGCTCCGTGGCCGGCATCGCTCTCGTCGGCTTCGGCGCACATCGCCAGGATTCGGTAGGTGTAGGCCTTGGCCAACTCGACGCCGATCCACATGTCGGCGAGCTTGAACTCGATCGCTTGGAAGTCAATGATGGGCTTGTCGAACTGTTTGCGTGTGGTGGCGTGTTCCATGCTCAGTTCGAGGCAGCGCTCGGCCATGCCGACCGCAGCTGGGGCGAGGAAGATCCGCTCGACGTCGAGGCCGCTCATCACGACGCCCACGCCGCCGTTCAGTTCGCCCACGATGTTGGCTGCGGGGACACGGCAATCGTCGAAGACGAGTTCGGCGGTGGGGCTCCCGCGGTAGCCCATCTTGCTCAGCTTCTGCGCGACGGCGAAGCCGGGAGTGTCGGTCTCCAAGACGAAGGCAGTGATTCCCCGGTGGCCGGCGGCGAGGTCGGTCTTGGCGTAGACCAACACGATGTCGGCGATTGGGCCGTTGGTGATGTAGGTCTTGGCCCCGTTGAGGATGTATTCGTCGCCGTCTTGCACCGCGGTTGTGGCCATCGATCCGAGGGCATCGGAACCAGCACCGGGCTCGGTCAAGCCGAGCGCGCCGATGATCGACCCATTGCACATCCCTGGCAGGTAACGCTGCTTGATGTCGTCGTTGGCGTTCCGGTAGATGTTGTTCGCGCACAGGTTGTCGTGCGCGCCCCACGTCAGCATTGCCGAAGCGTTGTACTTGCCCATTGCTTGACAGATCAGTCCTTGCTCGAAGAGGCCAAGTCCCTGTCCGCCGTACTCCTCGGGAATGGTGATGCCGAGGTAACCGTGCCGGGCAAACAGATCGAAGAGGTCGTCGGGGCACTCCTCGGTGTCATCCATCTTCTGGGCGAGGGGGAGCAGTTGTTCGCGGCTGAATCGTTCGGCCTCATTGAGAATCTGCTGCTGGACGTCGTTCAGTTCGAACGCTCCGGGGGTCAGGGTGGTGGTAGTGCTCATGACGTGCTCCTGTTCGAGAAAGTGCCAGCGGAGGGTCCGCTGGTCGCGCCGCCGGCGAAGGCTTGGGCGATGTGCATCCAGTCGGTTGCGATGTCGCCCTGCACGGTGAGGTCGGTGTCGTCGACGTGGCGTCGCTGCGTGGTGACGAGGCAGAAGTCGACCGCCGGGCCCGTGATCGAATCGGCGGCGTTGTCCGGGCCGAACACCCACGATTCGCCGGAGGGCGCCACAAGTTCGACGCGGACGGGCCCCGTCGGAGCGTCCATCTGGCGGTTGATGTAGCTCCACTTGTGAGTGATGAAGCCGAGTTGTGCGATGTGTCGGAGTCGGTCGGTGGCGGGACGATCGGCATGGGCGATACCTGCCGTGTCCAGGGTGTCGATGATGTCCTGGCCGTGTGCCCACGCTTCCATGAGTCGTGCGGTGAGGAATGACTTCGAACCCATCGAGGGGCCGTACCAGATGACGCGATCATCGTCGGCAAGCGATGCGGCCGCCTCGGAGAGCACGCCGCGGTTTGTGCGCCACGCATGGCACAGGTCCGGTGGCGTCATGGCGCGGTAGTCGCCGAGCGTTGCGAGGTCCATGGCGTCTTCGTTTCCGCTGGTCATCGCGCCCATCAATTCGGCGGTGAGGGACGTGAATCGATCCGGGTCGGTGATGGCGAGCGCTGCGGTCCAGTCGAAGTACGTGAGGTGGCCGATCTGGTCCGCAATCGTCCAGCGTGGGCTGGGGGTGTCGAGTGCCCAGAGTTCGTCGTTGAGGTCGCCGACGACAGCATCAAGCGCATCTTGCTCAGCGATGAGGTCATCGCGAACTGACGCAGCGGTTGGTGGGGTGGGTCCGGTCATTGAGTGCTCGATGTCTGTTGCGTCGGTGAGTGGATGGTCGAATGAAGAAGTGATCGCAGGACGATGTCGGTCATCTCGTGGCTCGCTTCGTCGCGGGTCATGCCCACATCGTCGAGAATGCCGGGCTGGCTGAAGTAGAGGCCGCTTCCTGCCAGCATGCCTGCTGCAACTCCGGGTGAGACAGATCGAAACTCGCCGGCCTCGATGCCGCGTTCGATCAGTGATTCGCTGACCGACATGACGTAGCGAAAGTGGCGATCGAGGAGTCGGCGCGCGGCGGGGTCGTCGGCCAGGTCGTCGGCGAACGCTGCGGTCAACCGCTGGAGTTCGAGCGCGCCGTTGATGTAGGAGCGGACTTGCTCGGCAATCGACTCGTTGGGGTCGACGTTGTTCAGTGCGGTGCGTCCGACGCGGTGGAGGAACCGGTCGAGCACGATGAGGACCAGCGCGTCCTTCGATGGTGCGAGTTCGTAGAGGGTGCGTCGGGAGCAGCCGACCGATGCGGCGAGTTGGGTCACTGTGACAGACGAAAACCCCTCTGAGAGGAACACCATTTCAAGCTGGTCGAGAATCTCGCGATGGCGCGGCCCCAACCGTTCCTCGGTCCGACGGGGGAGCAGCGGTTTTGGTGGGGTACCAATTGACACTATGTAGTACCGTAGTTACTGTCAGCCACACAAGCAAGCCATCACCGTCGGGGCCAGACCCCAGTGTGATGCCAAAGAGAATGAGAAACGATGGCCATCGGCAGTGTGATTCAGAGTCGACTTGACACGAAGTCAGACGACTATCGGGCGAATCTCGCCGAGATGCAGAAGATGTGGGACGAGGTCGCCGCCGAAATGGCAAAAGTGCCCACGATTGGCGGGCAGCGCTACGTCGACCGCCACCGCAAGCGAGGAAAGATGCTGGTGCGCGAACGCATCGAGAATCTCATCGACCCCAACACCCCGTTCCTCGAGCTCAGCCCGCTCGCGGCTTGGGGTACCGAGGACCCGATCGGCGTCGGCATCGCGTCAGGCATCGGCACGATCGAAGGCGTCGAGTGCCTCATCACGGGTACCGATATGACGGTGCGTGGTGGCTCGGCCAACCCCACCACCTGGAAGAAAAGCCAGCGGTTCACCGAGATTGCCAAGCAGAACCGTTTGCCCGTCATCAACCTCAATGAGTCCGCCGGTGCTGACTTGCCGCGCCAGGCTGACCTGTTCATTCAGGGCGGCGCGAGCTTCCGTGACCTCACGCAGCTCTCGCAGATGGGTATCCCCACCATCACGATGGCGTTCGGCCCCAATACGGCCGGCGGCGCGTACACGCCAGGTACCAGCGACTACACCGTCTTCGTCAAGGAGAAGGGCACCGCGTACCTCGGAGGGCCGCCGCTGGTGAAGATGGCAATCGATGAAATCGTCGACGAAGAATCCCTGGGCGGCGCCGAGATGCACTCTCGAACGTCGGGCCTGTCCGACTTCCTTGCCCACGACGAAATGGATGCGCTGCGCATTACCCGTCAGATCGTCAAGCACCTCCAGTGGAAGAAGCTGGGCCCCGGCCCGTCCGAGCCGGCCGATGAGCCGATCTATGACCCGGCCGAACTACTTGGATGCGCATCGGCAGATGTCCGCATCCCCTTTGACATCCGAGAGATCTATGCGCGGCTGCTCGACGGCAGCCGGTTCGAAGAGTTCAAGCCGCTCTACGGCGAACGGCTGGTGTGCGGTTGGGCCTCAATTCAGGGCTTTCCGGTCGGCGTGCTCGGCAACAACGGCATTCTCTTCTCCGAGGAAGCGAAGAAGGGTGCGCAGTTCATCCAGTTGTGCAACAAAACCAACACACCGCTGGTGTTCCTCCACAACATCACCGGCTTCATGGTCGGCTCGAAGGCCGAGCAGGGTGGCATCATCCGTAACGGCGCCAAGCTGATCAACGCCGTGTCCAACTCGACCGTGCCGCACTTCAACCTCATGGTCGGAGCGAGCTACGGCGCAGGGAACTACGGCATGGCCGGCAAGGCCTACAACCCCCGGTTCATTTTCACCTGGCCAAACCACCGCATTGCCGTGATGGGCCCGAAGCAGTTGGCGGGGGTGATGGACATCGTTGCCCGCAATAGCGCCGCTGGGCGAGGCCTCGAGGTTGACGAAGAGGCCTTGCAGGCGCAGACGTCGGCGCTCGAGGCGCAAATCGAACGCGAGTCGACGGCGCTCTTCTCGACAGGTCGTCTCTGGGACGACGGAATCATTCACCCCGCTGACTCGCGTACTGCACTGGGCATGGCGCTCTCTGCGGCACATAGCAACGAAATTGTCGGCGCCACGAGCTACGGCGTCTGGAGGCACTGAGATGGAATCTTCGAAGATGCAGTGGGCTGCACCAGAGGGAACCGAGCCCGTACCGCAGCGCCCGATCAACAAACTCCTCATCGCCAACCGCGGCGAAATTGCGGTGCGTATTGCCCGAACGGCACACCGCCTGGGGATCGGTACCGTTGGCGTGTATTCCGAACCTGATGCGAACGCTCTGCACGTTGACAGTGTCGACGTGGCGGTTTCGCTTGGTGGCGAGACACCAGCCCAGTCGTACCTGCGCGGTGATGCAATCATTGCGGCCGCGAAAGCGACCGGCGCCGACGCGATCCACCCCGGCTACGGCTTTCTTGCCGAGAACGCCGACTTCGCTCGTGAGGTCGAATCCGCGGGACTGATCTGGGTCGGGCCGACCCCAGACCAGATCACGCTGTTGGGCGACAAAGTGGCCGCGAAGCGAGCTGCGCTGGACGCGAACGTACCGACAACACCAATCTGGGAGATCTCTGACGAGCAGATCGCGAACGGCGTGGCTCCCGATGGCGTCCCGATGCCGGCGCTGGTCAAGGCCGCCGCCGGCGGTGGCGGTCGAGGGATGCGCATCGTCACCGATACAGCGTTGCTCGCCGACTCGATCACGTCGGCGAGCCGCGAGGCAAAGGCCGCTTTCGGAGATGGCGCGGTCTTCATCGAGCCGTATATCGAGCGCGGCCGACACATCGAAGTGCAGATCATGGGCGACCAGCACGGCAACGTTGTCCATCTGGGCGAACGCGAGTGCTCAATCCAACGTCGCAACCAGAAAGTCGTCGAGGAATCACCGTCGTCCGGCATCTCCGAGGCCACTCGGCAGGCAGTCTGTGACGGAGCCATCGCGTTGGCCACTCAAGTCGGATACGTGGGCGCGGGAACCGTCGAGTTCTTGGTCGGTCACAACGGCGACGGAACGGACACGATCAACTTCCTGGAGGTCAACACCCGCCTCCAGGTTGAACATCCCGTCACCGAGGCCGTCACCGGCTTCGACCTCGTCGAGATGCAGCTGCGCGTCGCGGCAGGCGAGCCGCTTCCGGTCGCGCAGGGCGACGTCCGCATCAGCGGTCACGCCATCGAGGTTCGAATCGTTGCCGAGAACCCGGCCACGAACTGGATGCCCTCGACGGGGTTGATCACGGCGTTCGAGATCTCCGACGATGTGCGCACCGACACCGGCATCCGGTCCGGTGCAGAAGTTTCACCGAATTATGACTCGCTGCTCGCCAAGGTCATCTCGTTTGCGCAGACACGCCACGACGCTGCGCGTCAACTCGCACGAGCCCTCCGGAGCGCACAGATCACTGGTGTCGACACGAACGTCAACATGCTTGTTGCCACACTTGGCGAGCGAGATTTTCTCGCCGCAGATACGCCGACGGCGTATCTTGCCGAGCATCCCGCTGTCCTCACGCCAGCCGGTCCGATGGGCGATGACCGAGTCGCTCTGCTGCTCGGGGCTGTCTTCGCCGCCGAGCGGCGGAATCGTGAAGCTGACCCGCACCACGGCTTTGCCCCGTCCGGCTTCCGCAACCTCCGAACGTTGGGTCAGCGTCAGGTGTGGTCTGACGGAGTCAGCGAGCATCACGTCGAATACGTCGTCGAATCACGCACCGCGGCAAGCGTTCTGCTGGGCCCGTGGCCGACTCCTGGCGACGATGGATCCGTACCGGATGACGCTCGGCGCCGAGTCGCGGTGCGATTGCTGGCCCGCTCCGACGATCGCGAAGTGATCGAAATCGACGGTGTCCGTCACGGGGTTGACGTCACGCCTGACGGAGACACAGTGCGCTGCCGTTCCACCGCCGGTGCGGTCGCGTTCAGCCTGCAGCCGCGTTTCGTTGAACATGCCACCGACGTTGCCGGGGGCGGCCCGGTGTGCCCGCTGCCGGGGACGGTCATCGCTGTACATGTCGAGGCTGGTCAAACGGTGTCGGATGGTGACGTGCTGATGGTGGTCGAGGCGATGAAGATGGAGCACAAGATCACTTCGGCGGGTGCAGCCACCGTGTCCGAGGTGCGCTTTGCCGTGGGTGATCGTGTTGATCAAGGGGACCTCCTTGTCGCCCTCGAGATGGCGGAATGAGGGGGCCGATCTCGTGACCGATCCCATTCGTATTGCCAATTGTTCGGGGTTTTTCGGGGATCGCCCGAGTGGTGCCCTCGAGATGGTCGACGGTGGCCCGATCGACGTGCTCACCGGTGACTGGCTCGCCGAACTGACGATGCTCATCCTGAGTCGTATTCGTGCCAAGCGCCCCGGGCAGGGGTACGCCCGAACGTTTGTCGGCCAAATGGAACAGGTCATGGGGACATGTCTGGACAGCGGCATCAAGGTGGTCTCGAACGCCGGTGGTCTCGACCCTGATGGGTGTGCCGAGGCAGTCAAAGACGTTGCCGACAAGCTCGGCCTGTCGCCGACTATCGCATACGTCAACGGCGACAACTTGCTCGGCCGCATCGCCGAACTCGCTGAGGTCGGAGCACTGCAGCCGTTCCCGGGCGCTGATGGTGTTTCGGGCGATCTTGGCGATCTCTCCGACTACCTCAGCGCCAACGCATACCTCGGTTGCTTCGGCATCGTCGATGCGCTGACCGCTGGCGCCGACATCGTCATCACCGGCCGCGTCACCGACGCCGCCGTGGTGTGTGGGCCGGCAGCGTGGCACCACGGCTGGCAGCGAACGGACTTCGATCAACTCGCCGGGGGAGTCGTTGCAGGTCACCTCATCGAGTGCAGCGCTCAGGTCACCGGGGGCAACTATTCCTTCTTCACCGAGATCGACGGGCGCAACGAAGTTGATGGCACAGCCCGTTTCGGATTCCCGTGGGCTGACGTTGCCGCTGACGGCTCGTCGATCATCGGTAAGCATGACCACACCGGTGGTCAGGTGTCGGTCGGCACCGTCACCTCACAGCTGCTGTATGAGATCGGCGGCCCCGAGTATTTGGGGCCTGACGTCACCGCTCGCTTCGACACTGTCGAGCTCGAACAGCTCGGGACCGATCGTGTGTGGGTGTCGGGCGTTCGTGGCCAGGCCCCACCAACCACGCTGAAGGTCGCGATGAACGAGTTGGGTGGGTTTCGCAATTCGTTCACGGTGGCTCTCACTGGTCTCGACATCGAGGCAAAGGCCGACTTCGCTCAGGCCAGCTTCTGGACTGCCTGCCCGTATGGCCCCGACGATTTTGACTCGGTCACCAGCCGTGTCATCCCGACCAACAAGCCTGATCCGGCGACACAGGAGGAGGCGACTGCGATTTGGCGCCTCACCGTGAAGGACACCGATGAGCGCAAGGTCGGTCGTCCTTTCTCGGACGCGATGGTCCACACCGCACTCGCCGGAATCCCTGGAATGTACGGCCTCGGGGGAGGCCCGGGGCCAGGTCAGCCGTTCGGCGTGTACCGGCCGGCGACCGTTCCGTCCGACCTGGTTCCCCAGTACGTCACGATCTTGGGGAAGGACACGAAGCAGGTCGATTCGGTGGCCCCAGTGGGCAGCCCGATTGAGGTCGAGCTGCCCGACTCAGGCTTGCCATCCGGCAACTCCGAGACGCGGGCGGTCCCGCTCGGCACGGTCTTCGGAGCGCGCTCGGGCGACAAGGGTGGCAATGCAAACCTCGGGATCTTCGCTCGGTCCGAGGATGCATGGAACTGGCTCGACAACGAGCTGACGATCGATCGTCTTCGCGCGCTCCTGCCCGAAACGACGAACATGTCGATTGATCGGCACCGTTTCCCGAAGATCCGTTCGCTCAACTTCGTGGTCCACGGTCTTCTCGAGGAAGGCGTTGCCGCATCCACGCGGCAGGACGCGCAGGCCAAGGCGCTCGGCGAATGGCTGCGCGCCCGAGTGGTCGAGCTGCCGACATCATTGCTCTGAAGAGGCGAGTGGGTCCCTGATTTTGCGTCGTCAGACGCGTACGGGCCGTGCGAAGCGGGCCTGAACCGGTTGTGCCCACCGCACGATCGGGGCGCCGACCGGGGAGGGCAGCCCGGGGGCGGTCATGGCCGTGTCGCTGAGTTCAACGACCGTGGCGTCGTGCAGGGTCCACGGTTCGTGATCGACAGCGTGGAACCACAGCCGACCGAGTGATGCCGCGACTGTGCCCCAGCGAGCGGTGAGGAACAGGTCAAGGTCGTTCGGCTCGATCTCATTGCCGACCTCGATGCTGATCGTCGTCGACGCGGCAGGGGCGCGTGGCCAGCGTCGCTTCGTTGTGACGTAGCGGCGGCGGCGTCCGGTGACTTGGACGTCCATGTCGGCCCAGAAGTACGGGAAACCGATCGTCCAACGGGCAAACGCGACGACCAGCAGCCGGACGCAGTCGAGGGACAGGAACCACACCGCCCGGTTGCCTGCTGAGTCGATGACGTACGTCCGTACGTTGGTCTCCCAGAAGTTGGACACGTACGGGATTGGTGGCAACCACGTCGGGCCGGCACGGCGCATCTGAAATGGCACGAGCGAGACCCATGCCTGATCGTCATGCAGGTCAACCGTGAGCCCTTCAGGGAGGAGCGCTTGGATCGTCTCGGGGTCGTAAGGCCAATGCAGAAAAGCGAGTTCGAGCCAGTCATTGCGGAGCCAACCTTGCTCGATCGGCTCGGGGCAGGTCGGCGAGAGGGCCTTGGGCTGCGGTGATTGGTTCACGTGCGCCCGCCAATGTCAGTCGGCTCGGCGGATCGGACCGTCGACAGGCTTGCCGAACACCTTCCGGTCGGCTGGATCGTTGTCGTCGTCGTCCTCGCGTTCGTCCATCCACTGGCGCAGAACGGTCCACGCGTAGATGCCGGTCGAGTGGCCGTCTGACCAGTCGAGGCTCAGGCCCCAGTTGCCCGCGAGTTCAGCGTCGGTGATCGAGATGGGGCCGCCTTCCATCACCGGCTTGCTCACCGGTTCGCCCTTTTGCCGCCGCGAGTTGCACTCGGCGCAGGGGCAAGCGAGTCGGAGTGGTGCGAGTTCGAAGCGGGCAATGACGCCGTCTTCGAACTCGATCTCGACGTGTGACGCCCGGTCGACTTCGATGTTGAGAACGTCGTGGCGTGCCATCGAGTTCAGGCTATGGGTCTCAGCCAAGGATGATGTCGGCGTATTGGGGAAGCATCACTGCCGGACCGCTCAGGAGGAGTTCGGTGATGCAGCTGTCCTCCCACTTGCTGAGTTCCTCTTTGATCTTGCCGGCCGGGCCAACGAGCGCAACGTCTTCGACCATCTCGAGTGGAATCGACGCAGCCGCCTCTTGCTTCTTGCCTTCGAGGTACAGGTTTTGCACCTTGTCAGCCACATCGCCGTAGCCCATCCGCTCGAACACCTCGTAGTGGAAGTTCGCCCCCTTGGCGCCCATGCCGCCGGCGTACAGCGCAAGGAAGGGCCGGATCATGTCGGCGCATTCCTGCACGTTGTCGCCGGGCACGATCGACACGGTGGCGGTGACGGCAAAGTTGTCTTTCTTGGCGGGGTTGCCTGACGCGGCGAATCCCTTGTCCAATTGGTCGCGGTAGAACGCGTCGTCCTTCGGTGAGAAGAACAACGGGAGCCAACCGTCGGCGATTTCCGCGGACAACGCAACGTTCTTTGGCCCCTCGGCAGCGAGATAGATCGGGATGTCATTGCGCAACGGATGGACGGTCGGCTTCAGCGCCTTGCCGAGATTGGCGCCACCGTCAAATGGCAACTGGTAGTGCTTGCCGTCGAACTTGACCGGCGCTTCTCGGGCGAATACCTGCCGCACGATGTCGATGTACTCGCGGGTGCGCTCGAGTGGACGGGGGTAGGGCTGGCCGTACCAGCCCTCGACCACCTGTGGTCCCGATGCGCCGAGGCCGAGAATGAACCGGCCGTCCGACAGGTGGTCCATCGTGATCGCGGCCATCGCCGCAGCCGTCGGGGTTCGCGCCGACATCTGCATAATGGCGGTGCCGAGCTGGATGTTCTGCGTCTGGGCACCCCACCAGGCGAGCGGCGTCAGCGCATCGGAGCCGTAGGCCTCAGCGGTCCAGACCGAGTTGAACCCGAGTCGCTCAGCCTCCTGCACTGCCTCGAGCGCGCCGTTGGGTGGGCCGGCCGACCAATATCCAGTGTTGTATCCGAGCTTGAGTTTCGCCATCTACCAACCGTAGGTGAGCGCACGATCTCGCAATCAGTCCGGCCTCAAGACGGTGACCGATGCGACACTGGTCCCATGGGTACCGAAGGAGATGATCGATTGGTGGTGACTGATGCAGTTCGCATCCCTCGCTACGAACTCGTCACCGCCTTCAGCGCCTCGGGCGGCCCAGGTGGCCAGCACGCAAACAAGGCAGCAACGCGCGTCGAGCTGACGTTTGACGTCACGATGTCATCGGCCTTCACCGAAGCCCAACGTGAACGCGTGATCAGCAAGCTTGGCGAAACGGTTCGCGTGGTTGCCGACGATGAGCGATCACAACTCAGGAACCGCTCGCTTGCTGAAGAACGGCTCGCCGCCAAACTGCGGGGGTCACTCCAGGTTCAGCGGCGCCGTCGGGCAACAAAACCAACGCGCGGCTCACAACGGCGCCGTTTGCAGGCGAAGTCCGAACGATCCGAGGTCAAGCGCCAGCGCAAACGTCCAGGACCCGAGGAGTAGTCGGAAACGGGCTGCCTGCGTCTCTGATCGGGCGGGCGGCTCGGCGAATCAGGCAGTGGGGGTGAAGGTGACCGGGAGGCTGTCGGGTCCGAAGATTGCTGTTCCAGGGGGCTTCCACTTCACGCCATCGGCCAGGGCAAGGTCGGGCATCCGTCGGGCAAGAATCGGGAGAGCCTCCTGGAGTTCGGCGCGTGCCAGCCACGCTCCGAGGCAGTAGTGAATGCCCGAACCCAGCGTCAGATGGGGGGAACCTGCTGGCTCCTTACGAATGTCGAACGTGCTGGCGTCGGGAAACACCGACTCGTCACGGTTGCCGGTGGCCGTGGACGGGAACACGAAGGTGCCTGCAGGAAAAAGTATGTCTCGGTACACGATGTCCTCGCTCGCGAATCGTCCGGTCCCGCGAATTGCGCCGAAGTGGCGCATCGACTCCTCGATGGCGCGGGGTGCGAGCTCGGGATCGTCGGCGAGCAGCTTCCACTGGTCGGGATGTTCGGCGAAGAGCGCGACTGAGCAACCGAGCTGATTGCGGGTGGTGTCGGTGCCGCCGATGATCACCGCGTTGACCATCATCACCAGTTCTTCGGTGTCGAGCGTGTCGCCGTCTTCCTCCGCAGCGATCAGATCGGTGAGCAGATCCTCGCGCGGGTCGTTGCGCCGCTCGGCGATCATTTGGATCGTGTACTCGGTCAGCTCAGTGCGGGCCTTCTTGATGATGTCGAGCTCGTCGAGCACGGTGCCGTTGAAGATCCGGAGCACGTCCTCGGCCCATCGTGAGAACAGCTGCCAATCCTGCTTTGGCGCACCGAGCAACTCACAGATGATCGGAATCGGGTATGGCTCGGTGATGTCGGCCACGATGTCGGCGGAGCCGGTCGGGGCGACAGGATCGATCAGCCCGTTCATCACCTCGCGCATAAATGGCCGAAGTCGGTCGGCCGACCGGGGTGAGAACGCTTTGGCGACGAGGCGGCGCAACCGCGTGTGCACGTCACCTTCGGCAGCAAGGATCGACGGCTTGTCAGGATTGCCGATCAGCTCCGGGTCGGTGATGCCGCGCATCTCGGGGATCTTCGATGCAGCGTTGTGCCACCGTTTATCACGCAAGATCGCCGTGACATCGGAATACGTCAGGATCGAGTAGCCGAACAGGCTCTTTGCGATCCAGGTGTCATCGGCAAGCTGTGTCATCGACGCCAGCGCTTCGTCGTGCGACATCTCGAACGTCGCAGGGTCGACTGATGGAATGTCGAGTTGGTCGACCGGCGTGATTCCCATAGCGCGACATTAGGTATGGGATGACCGGTCTGGAGAATTGGGCTCGGAGTTGAGCGGGCCCGACGGTCAGGCCTCGAAGACGTTGACGGCAGTGGCGTCGAGCGACTCGGCAACGATGGCGTTCGTGTGCTGACCGTTGACCGTGTTGATGCCGTGCTCAATCGCTGTGTCCCGCCGACCTGCCGCGACGGCGCCGTGGAGCGCGACCTGGAGCTGGAACGGCAGCGTCGCGTTGGTGAGCGCGTAGGTGCTCGTGTGAGGTACAGCGCCTGGCATGTTGCCGACGGCGTAGTGCACCACGCCGTGCTGTTCGAAGACCGGATCGTCGTGGGTGGTCTCACGCGTCGTGGCGATACAACCGCCTTGGTCGACGGCGACGTCGACGATGACCGAGCGCGGTTTCATCTGCTTGACGAGATCTTCGCTGACGACGACGGGCGCTCGCCCGCCGGCGACGAGGACTGCGCCAATCACGAGGTCGGCCTCCATCACGGTGCGCTCGATCGAGCCTTGGTTGGACGCGAGTGTCGAGATGCGGCCCTTGTGGATCTGATCGACGTATCGCAGCCGCTCGAGGTTCATATCGAGCACGGTGACTTCGGCTTCCATGCCGGCGGCGATGACGGCTGAGCTCCAGCCGACGTTGCCGGCGCCGAGCACAACGACCTTGGCCGGGCTGACGCCAGGGACGCCGCCCATCAAGACGCCGCGTCCGCCCTTATGGCGTTCGAGGAAATGTGCACCCATCTGGGGGGCGAGCCGCCCGGCTACTTCGCTCATCGGTGCGAGGAGCGGGAGCGAACCGTTGGCGAGTTGGACCGTTTCGTATGCAACGCTCGTCGTCTTCGATGCGAGCAATGCATCGGCGACGGCGGGATACGCAGCAAGGTGGAGGTAGGTGAACAGCGTCAGATCCTCGCGCAGGTACTGGAACTCCTCGGCTTTCGGTTCTTTGACCTTGACCACCATTTCTTGCGCCCAGGCGTCCGCAGCGGTCGGCACGATGGTCGCACCGGCTGCTGCGTAATCGTCGTCGGCGATTGAAGCGCCGATGCCGGCACCGGTCTGCACATGAACCTTGATGCCGCGGGCGTCAAGCTCGCGCACGCCATCGGGCGTCAGGGCCACGCGGTGCTCCGCTGTTTTGACTTCGGTCGGAACACCGACGGTCGAAATCGCTGGTCCGGCAGCCGTGTTGGTCATGTTGCCAATCGTGCGCCCTCGATCACACTCGTTTCCGGCCGATATCCATGTCACAATGTCGGTATGGACACCATTTCGTCGACGATTGACAGCATGGACGCTCGAATCCTTGGTGAGATACGTCGTGAGGCTCGGATCAGTTGGCGCGAACTGGGTGATCGCGTGCATCTTGCACCCACGTCGGTGGCCGAGCGTGTCCGTCGACTTGAGCAGCAAGGCGTGATCCAGGGCTACGAGGCACGCATCGATCCGGCGATGGTTGGGCGAACCGTACGCGCGATCGTCGACGTGAGCCTCGTGCCGGGCGACGGCGCGGACGCCTTCGAGGCTCGCGTCGAGGCCCGTGATGAAGTGGTGTTCGCGGCGTACGTCACTGGATCGGCCGACTACAAGGTCATCGTGGAATGTGCTGGTGCCGACGGCCTCGACCGCTTTGTCCGCTGGTTGCGCGCCGATGAGGTGGTGGCACGAACCGAATCACAGTTGGTACTCCGCACGATTGTCGATTGAGCGCCCCACCCTTTGGTGCGGCACGATGCGCCCCGAGGGGTCGTGGCCGTTAGCGTCGTGCGCTGGTGCCCGTGCAAACTCACTATCACGTGCTCGGCATTGAGCCCGAGGCTGACAACGCCACGGTTCGTGCCGCCTACCGGCGCCTTGCGAGGGATCACCACCCTGATCGCGTCGCCAGTTCGTCTGCCGTTTCGGGCAGCCGCGACATGCCTGCCATCAATGAGGCCTACCGAGTTCTCAACGATCCGGGTCGTCGCGCGCTGTATGACCGTTCCCTTGACGGACCCGCACGCCACCGAGCTCCAACCACCACGGGGCACTCGGGCGGCGACACGGTTGACTCCGACGAGCTGCGGGACGACTGGCGCCCCCACATGGATCGCCCCGCACGAGTTCCGTGGCGATCGTTGATGGTGTTCGGGTCGTTCGCCGTGGTTGGCATCTTGGTGCTGGCCCAATTCAGTGGCGTCGACAATGAGGTGGGGCCGGATGGGATTCTTCGCAACGGCGACTGCGTCGAGATCCAGGTCAACGGCGATGCCCGCGAAGTTCTGTGCGCTGGCGAACTTGATCTGGTGGTTCGTGCCTTCGTTCCGTTCGACGGCACGTGCCCGGGCCTGACCCAACCGCATCGCGACCGGCAGGGCATGGGCGTGGCCTGTGTCGAACTGCCGGATTGATCAGTGGTTTTCGTGACGCACTGATAGATTTCGGAACTCGCACGGGCGATTAGCTCAGATGGTAGAGCGCCTCGTTCACACCGAGGAGGTCACAGGATCGATGCCTGTATCGCCCACCCGTGAAGGTCCTGGTCAGAGCATTTGCTCAGGTCAGGGCTTTCGTCGTTTTCGACTCCGATGAACTCGCAGCTGTTCCCTGTCCGAGGATCCAGCGCCGGGCGAACAAGGAGGGCTAGTGTCAACCTCGATGGAGCGACTGTGCGAGCGACCTGGATGCTCAGACACAGCTTCAGTTGCGTACGGGATGCGGCCCGAGGATCTGGTGTTCTGGCTCGATCAGCTGGACGCTGCTGCGCGCGAGAGCGGGGGCGTTCTCTGCCGTCGACACGCCGATTCGATGGTCGTGCCACGGAGCTGGACACTCAACGATCTGCGTGACCCTGACCTCCATCTCTTTCGCCCGCCCGAAGCGGACCCGTCTCGTCGGCGCTCCCGTCGTTCAGCAAGCACGAACGCAGCCGATAGTGCTGATGCCGAACAGCTCGCACTCGGCGTCGAGGAAACTGCAGCTCCGGACACCACCGCCGAGCGGGCGGGTGACGACGCCGCGCCGATTGTTGACGCCTCCAGTCCGACGGATCCAGCCGAATCGTGGTCGCCCTCATTTGACGACGGCGACGACCTCGACGGGCTCCTCGCAGCGCGTAGTCCGCTCCTCGCCCGTGCCTTCCGCGGCGACGACCGCCCGCGATCCTGATTACGTCGGTTGCCGGGTCGGGACCTCGTGGAGATTCGCCGCAGCTTGTCGGCTCCGTGTGGGCCCGATCGGCTTTTTGCCTGGGTCGAAGACCTTGCTGTGTACCCGCAGT
>NZ_CAXCAM010000014.1:0-66477 GCF_963980585.1 uncultured Ilumatobacter sp. | reverse complement strand
GTGAATCGCAGCTCGTGTTCTGCGAGCCGATCTTGAATCGCTCGTTCCAATTCACTCATCGCCACCATCGGGTCAGCGTCGTACTCATTTGCTGAGAATGGTTCTCCAAACACCTGGTCCATCATCGGAGTAGCTTCCGGTCGATGAACAATGATGTTGCCGGCCTCCGTGTCGTCATCACCGCCGGTGCGTCCGGCATCGGACTGGCAACAGCGGAGGAATTTCTCGCCGGTGGTGCGCAGGTGCAGATCTGCGACGTCGACAACGATGCACTCGAGCGATTCCGGGCCGAACACGGCAACGCGGGTGCGTGGCATGCCGATGTGTCCGATGAGGTTGCCGTCGACGTGTTCGTTTCGCGAGCGGTCGATGCAATGGGGGGAGTCGATGTCCTCGTGAACAACGCGGGAATCGCTGGGCCTGGCGGCCGGACCGACACCCTCGAGCTGGATGCGTGGAACCGCACGCTCGACGTCAATGTGACGGGAACGTTCCTGATGAGCCGGAAGGTGATCCCGCATCTCGTCGCGCAGCGCTCCGGTTCGATCGTCAACATGTCATCAACTGCGGGGTTAATGGGCTTTCCGAACCGAGCACCGTACGCCGCAGCAAAGTGGGCGATTATCGGCCTGACCAAGACCATGGCGATGGAACTTGGTGAGTTCGGAGTCCGCGTCAACGCAGTCTGTCCGGGGTCGGTCGACAATGAACGGATGGACCGGGTGGTCGAACTCGAAGCCGACGCGAGCGGAAGGTCGGCAGCAGAGATCCGGCGGGGCTTCACCAACGCGGTCTCGCTCCAGACCTTCGTCGACCCCGCAGATATCGCCGCGATGATCCGATTCGTGTGCTCGCCTGCGGGAGCCAAGATCAGCGGCCAAGCGCTCACGGTCGACGGTCACACCGAATCAGCGCGAAGCTGAAGCGGTCGAGAAAGGTCGCCGATCAGCAACGGGACGGCACGTAGTGTCTGGGCCATGGCTCGCCAGATCCTCGTGCTCAACGGCCCGAACCTCAACTTGCTCGGCACTCGCGAACCGGAGGTCTACGGCTCCACCACGCTCGTCGACATTCTCGCCCACTTGGGCAACGAGTTCGCCGGACGTGCGGAATTGCGCGATGCGCAATCGAACAGCGAAGGCGAGCTGATCGATGCGCTGCACGACGCTCGGACCTGGGCTGATGGCGTGGTCTTCAACCCTGGGGCGTACACGCACACGAGCGTTGCTCTGCGCGATGCGATCTCGGCATGTGAGTTACCGGTCGTTGAGACCCACCTGTCGAATGTGCACGCTCGCGAGGAGTTTCGGCACACCTCGATGCTCAGTGCGGTGTGCCTCGGCGTGGTGGGCGGATTCGGCCGCCACAGCTACACCGTTGCGCTTGAAGGCCTGCTTCGGCATCTGGACGGCTGAGCGGAGCCAACCGGCTGGGTTCGGGATGGCAGGCGCGGGCTTCCTGCGTTGCTGGGTGGCAGTCATCTTCAACATCGAAGGTTCAGAGGCGGCATCGGCCATGATGGAATGATGTTCCGACACGTAGTGATGTTCTCCTGGGCCGATGACGTCGATGACGCGCATATTGCGGCGGTGTCGGCGGCGCTCGACACGCTCCCCGGCACGATCGATGTGTTGCGCGCGTACCGCCACGGGCCCGACGTCGGCATCTCGGACGGCAACTTCGACTACGTGGTCGTCGCGGACCTCGACAACGCCGATGACTTCGCGACCTATCGCGACCACCCCGACCATGTTGCGGTCATCCAAGGGCTGTTGGCTGGCAGAGTGGAACAGCGCGCTGCGGTTCAGTACGAAACCAGTTGAGCGCGACCTGCGACACTCGGAGTATGGGATTTCGTTTCGCCAACGTTGCCGGTCGCTCCTCACTCGTCGATGACGCAGGTGATTACTACGACCTGGAACGGATGACCGACGGGGCAGTGTCATCAGATCCGGACGTGGTGCTGGCCGATTTGGATGTGCTGACTGCGGCGCAAGGCCGACTCGACGACATGACACCGTTTGGAACGCTTGACGGTGCCGACATCCGGCCGCCGGTGACGCCTCGGAATGTGTTCGCCGTCGGCTTGAACTATGCCGATCACGTCGCTGAGTCGAAGATGGACGTGCCAACGACGCCTCTCGTGTTCACGAAGTTCCCGAGCTGCATCGTCGGTCCCAACGCTGACGTCGAGCTGCGCAGTGAACACGCCGACTATGAGGTTGAACTGGTTGTGGTGATTGGTCGGGGTGGACGCGACATCGACGCAGCTGATGCCTGGGACCATGTGCTCGGTTTGACCGCAGGGCAGGACATCTCCGACCGCGCGCTGCAGTTTGCTGCCAAGCCGCCGCACTTCGATCTGGGGAAGTCTCGCGACACCTACGGTCCGCTTGGCCCGACCCTGGTGTCACCCGGCATGTTCGCCGATCCGACCGACCTCGCTCTGACGTGCGCGATCAATGGTGAAGTGCGGCAGAACTCTCGCACCTCGAACATGATCTTCTCCGTCGCCGATCAGATCGCGTACCTTTCGTCGATCATGACGCTGGCGCCGGGTGACATCATCTTCACGGGCACTCCCGATGGTGTCGGCGGCCCGAACGGCATTTTCTTGCAACCGGGTGATGTCATCACCTCTGAGGTCGAAGGCATTGGAACTCTCACCAACCGGTGCATCTGATTCCGAACACCCCCGCTTGACAGTGATGGTCATGCGGACCCGTCGGGCGCTCGTTGGGAATGCGATGATGGGCGACATGCAGGGACTGCGCGAGATCTGGAACAACGGTGGAACGACACTTGGAGGTTGGGTGTCGGTGGCGAGTCCCGTGACTGCCGAAGTCACGGCACGCGCCGGCTTCGACTACGTGTGTATCGACACTCAGCACGGCGCAGTCGAGTACTCCGATGTGGTCGCGATGATTCCCGCCATCGAGCTCGGCGGCGGACGTCCGATCGCCCGGGCGCCGTGGAACGAGCCGGGCATCATCGGCAAGCTGCTTGACGCAGGCGCACACGGTGTGATCATCCCGATGGTCAACACCGTCGAAGAGGCGCGAGCAGCCGTGCGTGCTTGTCGGTACGCGCCTGACGGTGCTCGAAGCTCGGGTCCGACGTTGGTGCAGATGCGGACTGACCGTCCGTATTTCGAATGGGCCCAGGACAACGTGGCTTGCATCCCGATGATCGAGACGGTGCAGGCCGTGGAGAACATTGACGCGATTCTCGAGGTGCCGGGGATCGATGCGATCTACGTCGGTCCGTCCGACCTGTCGATCACGCTCGGCCTGGGGCCGGGAAATCACGACGAATCTGCGGCGTTCACTGACGCGCTCGATGTGATTTCGGCCGCGTGCGCCCGCGCCGGCGTGGTGGCGGGCATTCATGCAACCGGCGCCCTCACTCCAGACCGACTGCGCCGGGGGTATCGGATGGTGACGGTCACCGGCGATCTGCAGGCGATGAAGGTCGGTCTCGGCGCAGAACTCGCGCAGGCGCGCGGCGAGTCGAGCGGCGTCGAGTCCTCGATGTACTGACCGCCGCGCCGGGAGGCGCTGCCTGCGACTAGATTGTTGCAATGGCAAGCAATCCGCATTTTGGTTCCACACATGACGGCGACCATCCCGACCGCGAAGACGAATGGGCGCAGATGCGCACCAAGTACCTCAAGCCGAAAGCGGAACGAGCGGCTTCGTCAGCACGTGGTGTGCATCATCAGGCGCTGATCTCCAGCGACGTCGAGCGGACGATCGGCTTTTACCAGGACCTCCTTGAGTTCCCACTGACCGAGCTGTTCGAGAACCGTGACTACGAGGGTTCGACGCACTTCTTCTTCGACATTGGTAACGGCAATGCCCTGGCGTTTTTCGACTTTCCCGGGTTGGGCCTCGAGGACTACGCCGAAGTGCTCGGCGGCCATCATCACCTGGCGATCTCGGTGCCGCCGGACAACTGGACGCGCCTGAAGGGCAAGCTCGAAGGCGCCGGTGTGGACACCTTCCTCGTCGGCGACACGTCGCTCTATTTCGCCGGCCCGGATGGCGAACGCCTCGAGTTGATCAATGATCCCCTCGGCGAGATGTACGGCAACGCCGTGCTCTAACACCCGCAACACCCCGCTTCACAACCGCAACACCCCGCTTCACAACCGTTTGCGTCGGGATTTCTGCGGACCGGTCCGCAGAAACTCGGGCGCAAACGGGTGTTGAGCTCGCCGGGCAAGCTGACTCAGGGAAGATCAGTGGCGTTGCGCGGGACGTCGACCGTGGTGGTCCAGAGCTTGCCGGTGCCGGTGCCGGCCGCTTTGGAGGGGTGTGAGTCCTCGCACGTGAGCGCGAAGAGCGTCGTGCCGTCCTCGCCGCCAAGCATGCAGGCAAACGTGTTGTCGCCGGTCGGCAGCTGGTGCGTGACCTCGCCGCCTTCGATCACGCGGACGACTTGCTTGCCGAGTGCGTCGGAGAACCAGATGCCGCCCTCGGCATCGACAGAGCAGCCATCCGGAGCCATCCCGTCGACTTCGGCCCAAGTGCGGCGATTGGACAGCGTGGCATCGGCCGCAATGTCAAATGCGAGGTATTTGCCGCCGAACGATTCGCCGACAATGAGCGTCGCGCCGTCATCGATAATCACTGACCCGTTGGGGAACATGAGATCGGTTGCTGCGACCTCGACGGAGCCGTCGGGCCGAACGAGCGCGAGCGAGGCGGTTGCGAACTCGTCGCCGCCCTCCATGTCGAATCCGAAGTTGCCAACGTAGGCGTTGCCCGTTGCGTCGACCACGATGTCGTTGCAGTGGCCCGTCGCCACACCTGAGATGTCGGCATGCTCGACGATGGCGCCGCCGGCATCGACACGCATCACCCTTCGGCTGATCATCTCGACGAACAGGAGCCGTCCGTCTGGAAGCCAGCCCAACCCTGAGGGGCGACCGACATCGGCATGTTCGACATTTCGAATCCCGTCGGCGCCGACTGATGAGATCGAGTGCTGGAAGAAGTCGCTGAACCAGAAGCGGTTGTCGTGCCAACGCGGCCCCTCGCCGAAGTCGATGCCGTCAAGAACGAGTTCCCAGCTCATCGTTACGACGGTACTGCGCGACCCTGTCCGCCCGCCCACCGGCGGCGTATGGTCCAAGGATGAAAATCGGCATCAACGGCTCTGGCCAGCTCGCACATCCGAACCTCGACGCGATCGTCACCGACGTGGAGCAGAGCGAAGTGGCTGGCTTCGCGAGCTACTGGCTCGCTCAGACCGCGCTCGCTGATTCGCTGGCGATGCTTGCAATAGCGGGTCGCACCACGTCGACCATCGAACTTGGAACCGCTGTCGTACCGACGTGGACGCGCCATCCCGAAGTCATGGCCGCAGGTGCGCTCACCGCACAGGCCGCGTCCAACGGTCGAATCGTCCTCGGCATCGGCCTGGCGCACCAGCCCTCGGTCGAAGGTCGCTGGGGGATGAAGTGGGAACGCCCCGTCAAGCACATGTCGGAATACCTGGCGATTCTCGACTCATTGCTCGAGACCGGCACAGCCAGCTTGCAGGGCGAGGTGTGGTCGCTCGAGCAGCAGGCGACGTTGATGACCGACAACAAGCCGTTGGTGATGGTCGCAGCGCTCGGCGAACAGATGTTGAAGATGGCCGGCAAGCGCACCGATGGAACCATCCTCTGGTGCGTGGGCCCCAAGACGCTCGAGCAGCAGATTGTGCCGATCATCAATGATGCTGCGACCGAAGCTGGACGATCGACACCGCGGGTGGTCTGCAGTCTGCCGGTCTGCGTGACCGACGACCCGCAGCCGACGACGGAGTTCGTCGGCAAGATGCTCGAGGGCTACGCGGCCCTGCCGTCGTATCGCGCGATGCTCGACATCGAAGGTGTCCACGGCGTCGAGGAGATCAGCTTGATCGGTGACGAAGACACAGTGAATGCCGGTCTCGACGCCATCGCCGCTGCCGGAGCGACGGACTTCACTGCAGTGGTCATCCCCGATGGTGACGGCCCGGCACGGACCATGGATTTGCTACAGGCGCGCACCTGAGCTGAAGCGCTGTCGGTTGACGTCAGGCGGTTCGAGCAGCGCGGTCGATCGGAAAGATCAGGTCGACACGACCGCGCCCCTGGTCGACGGTGACGGCTCCGACTGACCTGCCGAGCGCAGCGACCGATCGACTGCGCTGGCTCGACCGCACGACCAGCCGACTGAGCCCCATCTGGCCCGCTCGACGAACCGTGGCGGCGAGCAGCGCCCGGCCGATGCCGCGTCCTCTCCAGTCAGCAACGACGGCGATCGATGTGTCGCCTGAGGCTTCGACCCGCGCCATGGCAACGATGTGGCCGTCGACCATCGCTCCGAGCCTCATCCCTCCCGATGACGTGACCCGATTGATCAACGACGGGAATGGCGCGGGCGCAGCACTCGAACCGAAGAACCGTTGCTCATTGTGCAGTTCATCGGCGAACTGGTCGATGGCCTCGATCAGCGAGGGATGGTCAAGGGCAACGATGAGGGGGATGTCGTTGAACATGAACTGATCGTCGCATCGCGACGTGACCGGAGTGTTTCCACGTCGTGATTGGTCGTTTACAGCCCGCTGACCGCTCTGCTGGAGTTGGCGATCAGGCGTCGCGCATCGCGTCGATCAGCGGAGCGACGCGTTCGACTTCGGCGAGCACCTCGTCGCGCGGACCCTGAGGGAGGGTGAACACCGCACGTGACACACCAGATGTGGCGAGTTCAGTCAACTTGGCTTCGTCGGCGGGGGCGCCGAAGATGCCGAGCTCGACAGACTTCGGGTCACGCCCGATGTCATCGCATGCCTTTGCCACCTCGTCGAAACCGCTGATTGCATGGCGCCCGCCGATGGGCATCCAGCCGTCGCAGAACTCGGCAATGTGGGCAGCAGTCTTCGGTCCGGCGGCACCACCGAGGATGATCGGAGGGTGTGGCTGCTGTGTCGGCTTTGGCCAGGACCAGCTCGGCTCGATGTGCACGTGGTCGCCGCTGAACGACGCCTCGTCTTGAGTCCACAGCGCCTGCATGGCCTTGATGTTCTCGCGGAGCAGTTCGCGCCGCTCGCCGTACGCGGTTCCGTGCTGCGCCATCTCTTCCTTGTTCCATCCGTAGCCGATGCCAAACAGCATGCGCCCGCCACTGAGCGAGTCGACACTGGCAACTTCCTTCGCGGTGTGGATCGGATCGCGTTGTGCGACGAGGCAGATGCCAGTTGCGAGCTTGATGTTCTCGGTCACGGACGCGCAGGCGCCCATTGTGACGAACGGATCGTGGGTGCGCCAGTAGAACTCGGGGAGGTCAGGGGCTCCGGCCCGGCCGCCCCATGGTGTGGCGCGGCTGACAGGAATGTGCGAGTGCTCGGGAAACCAGAGTGACTCGAAGCCGGCCTGGTCTGCGACCTTGGCCAGCTCCACGGCGTTGATGGTCTGGTCGGTGGGGAAGATGTAGAGGCCGATGTCCATATGTGGAACGTAGCGGCGCCGGCCCCACGCCGACCGAGTCAGCGGGTGACGCTGCGGCATTGTGTGGCCTCAACTGTCGGTGGAATTCACTGGTTGTTTCGGGCTCGCATGGGCATATCGAATGCTCGTGATGGTTATGTAGTGAGATGGCGTGGGAAGCACAGGATCTTGCAACGCGATACGCAGAGGTGCGTGCTCGCACGGAGCGCCTGGCCGCGCCATTGTCCGCCGAAGACCAGATGGTGCAGTCGATGCCGGACACCAGCCCGACCAAGTGGCACCGTGCGCACTCGACGTGGTTCTTCGCCGAGTTCGCTTTGCACGCTGACGGAACCAGTGATCGTGTGTGGGACCGTCCCGAATATCGCTTTCTTTACAACAGCTACTACGACGCAGTCGGCGCCCGGCATCCGCGCCCGCATCGAGGCCTGGTCACGCGACCGTCGATGAGTGAAGTCGCCGACTACCGCGCACATGTCGACAAGGAAATGGCGGAGCTGCTTGCGGGCGGCGTCGATGCGGACCTTGCCGATGTCGTCTTGCTCGGTACCCATCACGAAGAGCAACATCAGGAACTGCTCCTGATGGACGTCAAGCATGTGCTGTCGATGAACCCAGCGGTCGGCCCGGCCTACAGCGACCGTGTGGCAGTGCCTGCAGCGGATCCCGGCCCGGCGAACTGGGTCGACTTCACCGGCGGCATTGCGGGTATTGGCGTCGACCATCTGGCCGGCGGTCGGTTCTCATTCGACAGTGAAGGTCCGCATCACGAGGTTCGTCTCTATGACTTTGCGCTCACTGATCGATTAGTCACCGCCGGCGAATGGATCGACTTCATTGCCGACGGGGGCTACCAGCGACCAGAGTTGTGGAAGTCCGATGGCTGGTACCGCTCGCTTGACGAAGGATGGACCGCGCCCGAGTACTGGCGGCCCGATCCTGACGACGTCGATCGCTGGTGGATACATACGCTGACTGGCATCCGGTCGGTCGATCCGCACGAACCGGTCGCCCACCTGTCGCACTATGAAGCCGATGCCTATGCGACGTGGGCCGGAGCGAGGCTGCCGACTGAATTCGAGTGGGAACACGCGGCGCGCGGTCTCGATCTGGGCGGCAACGTGCTCGACGAGCAGCGTGCCGACTTCAGTTTCCATCCCGCTGCAGCGGGCGCACCGACCGGCGGTCTCCGCCAGATGTTTGGCGATTGTTGGGAGTGGACGTCGTCGGCGTACGAGCCGTACCCGGGATTCAAAGTGGCCGATGGGGCCATTGGCGAATACAACGGCAAGTTCATGTCTGGCCAGCAGGTACTGCGCGGCGGCTCGGTGTTCACCCCGCCGGCCCATACCCGAGCCACCTATCGAAACTTCTTCCATCCGCACACGCGGTGGCATGCGTCGGGTGTCCGACTCGCTGCCGATCGGCACTGAAAGCCTTCCATGCACCACAGCGACCAGACCGCCGACGACACCGCTGACAACACGTTCAGCGCCGACGAGCGTGCCGAGACCGAGACGCCGTCCGCCGAGGCACATGCTGAATTGCGTCGAGCACTTCAACGCCGTCCGCGCACTGTCCCGCCCCGCTGGCTCTACGACGACCGTGGCAGCGACCTGTTCGACCAGATCACCCGGCTGCCCGAGTACTACCAAACTGAGGCCGAACGTCAGATTCTTGCCGACCACTCGACGATGATCGCCGAGATGACCGCCGCGACCACGGTGATCGAACTTGGATCAGGAACGAGCGACAAGACGCGGACATTGCTCGACGCATTCGCTGCACGCGGAATGATCGAACGTTTCGTGCCGCTCGATGTGAGCGAGGCCACGTTGCTCGATGCAGCCGCGATGCTCGGCGAGCGATATCCCGATCTTGACGTGTCACCGGTGATTGGTGACTTCAACCAACACCTGCATCGCTTGCCAACAGGCGGTACGCGCCTCGTTGCTTTCCTCGGCGGAACGATCGGGAACTTCTATCGGGAGGAACGCACAGCATTTCTTGGTGCCCTGGCCGATGTGCTCGACCCGGGCGACTGGGTGCTGTTAGGTGTCGACCTGATCAAGCCGGTCGACCGACTCCTGTCTGCCTACAACGACAGCGCGGGAACGACCGATGCGTTTATCCGCAACGCGCTGAGCGTCATCAACCGTGAACTTGGCGGCAACATCGATGTCGGCAACTTCGACTACGTGCCGTTCTGGGACGGACGCGAAGAGCGGATCGATATGCGGCTCCGCGCGTGTGAGCCCGAGCGGGCACGGATTGAAGCTCTCGATCTCGACGTCGAACTCGAATCTGGCGAGGAGTTACGTATCGAGATCTCCACGAAGTTCAGTCAGGGCAGGCTGTTGGCCGAACTCGCCGAAGTCGGCTTTGCCGACGGCGCATTCTTTACTGATCCTGCCAACGACTTCGGCATCGCTTTGGTCCGTCGCCAGCCCTGACAGTCGGGGCAACAGCGGGGGAGACAGTCAGGCTGACAATTGAGCGTCGAGCCAGGTGGAGATGCCGTCGACGACCTCGGGCCATTCGGGCTCATTCATGGATTCGTGGCGCAATCCGGGCCAGACCTTGCGGGTGACGTTGTCCAGTTGGCCGATTGGCTCCGACGCAGTTGGTGTCACCAGCGCATCGTCGCCTCCGTGGAGAACGTAGGTCGGCACAGAGATCCGGTTGATCTGATCCGACGTCGAAGCCATCGTCGTCATGATTTGGCGGCCCAGTGACGCGGTGGCACCGTCGACGCGGAGCGGATCGTTGTCGTACGCCTGCTGGACTGCCTCGTCACGGCTGAGGATCGAGCCGTCGAAGTCGGATTTCACGTGCAGCCGCGGCGTCACCCGGCTCAGCACGGGAACGGCGACGCGCTGCCAGCGCGGGATCTCGGCGGCGAGCGCAGGTGCGCTGAGTACGGCGAAGTCCGGCTGGGGATCCGCTCCGACGAGGTATGTCGCTGCGATGAGGCCGCCAAGGGAGTGCCCCATCAGGACGACGGGGACGCCAAGTTTGCGGCGCTCGGCGAGTAGGTCGGCAACATCATCGGTGTATTCCGAGAAGTCCGTGACGAACGCTCGCCGTCCGGCGGTCTCGCCGAAGCCGCGCTGATCGAACGACAGCATGTCGAAGCTGGCGTCGGACAGCGCATTGCCGACATGCTCGTATCGGCCCGAGTGTTCACCGATCCCGTGGACGAGCAAGATGGCTGCCTTGGGGCTGGATGCGGCCCAGTGGCGGCGGCGCTGTGTGAGCCCGTCGCGCGTGGTTCCGAAGCTGGCCGTCGATGCAGTCACGGCCGCTGACGATAGTCCCGCGGCAGTGATGACGGAATGACGGAATGACGGAATGACGGAATGCAGAGATGCAGGAGAACGTCGGGTGTTGGCAGTCCCTCGAATGTCAGTCGTTGGACGGGACGGCAAAGGGCCCGTTGCTGAAGACGCCATCGAGCATGCCGCCGAGGAAGTCGCCCGGCAGGAGATCGCCGCACGCGTTCTCCACGCTTTCCCACGTGGTCGTGATCTCGGCCCACTTGGAGTCGAGTTCGGTCTGTTGCTCGGGGGTGATTTCAGGGAACGAGAAGTCCTTGTCGACGCCGAAGTCGGAGAGTTCGAAGGTCTGCACGCTGACGTCGCCGTCTGAGTTCACCTTGATGTCGTCGCCGGACTTGGTGATCGTGATCGTGCCGTCGCCGTCACCGAACTCGTAGAACCCGGTGTCGTCACCAGCTTCGACGAACACGCCCGATGGGATCTTGAAGTCCTCGAGCATGTCGAAGTCGAAGTCTTCGAGTTTTTCGAGCGATGGAATGACGCCGGTCTCGCCGATCACATCGACGCCGCCGAACACATCCAGGTCGCCGAGTTGCTCGGAGATGCACGCCTCGAACTCGTCAAACTGAGCCTTGACTTCGGGGTCGAGGTCGAACATGCCGCCCAAGTCCATCCAGTCAGCCTTGTCCCAGTCAGCTGTGTCGTCGGCGTCTGGCTCCGTCGTGTCGTCGGTGTTGGGCTCAGTCGTGTCGTCGCCGACGCTGGGAGTGTTCGCGGAGACGAACTGGCTGCCGACGAGTACGCCGCCGACGAGCAGGCCGGAGGTGAGGGCGACAATCGAGGCGGTTCGGCGGGGGGAGCGTCCAGGAGGAGCCGTGCTGGGGGAGGGGACTGGATTGATCTGCTGATCGGCGTTCGGTGGGGGGAATGTCATGGCGATCCTTTGAGTGCTTCGATGGAGCCTCGCCACCGGTGTGGCGATGTCGAACATCCTGCCGGTGCTACCTGAGAACAACCTGAGATTCGCTGCCGTTGGCGACTGTTTGGCCTCACTGCTGGTCCGCAGTTCTCAGGTTTCGCTCAGCAAGTCGGGCCAGACTGTCCTGATGCGAATTCTGGTGGTCGACGACGAGGTGCGACTCGCCGACTCCATTGCGCGGGGCTTGCGTGCCGAGGGATACGACGTCGATGTCGTGCACGACGGGCTTGACGCGGTCTGGCAGGCCACCGAAGTCGACTACGCAGCCATCGTGCTCGACATCATGCTGCCTCGCAAGAACGGCTACGTGGTGTGCAGCGAACTGCGCGCTGCGGGCAACACCACGCCCATTTTGATGCTCACAGCGAAAGATGGCGAGTACGACGAGGCGGAGGGGCTCGACACTGGTGCGGACGATTACCTCCGCAAACCGTTTGCGCACGTCGTGCTGAACGCCCGGCTACGGGCGTTGCTGCGCCGCCAAGTCGGAGCGGTCGATGACACTATGACCGTCGGCGATCTCACGCTGTCGCCCGGTCGATTGCAATGCGTTCGAGGAGAGCGGACGGTGGAACTGACGCATCGCGAGTTTGCGGTACTCGAGCTGCTGGTTCGTCGGTCCCCGAACGTGGTGTCGAAGACGGCGCTCCTCGCCAGCGTGTGGGGCATCGATTTCAATGGCGACCCGAACATCGTCGAGGTCTATGTCGGCTACCTGCGCAAGAAGCTCGGCAAGGACGCCGTCCGGACCGTGCGCGGGGCTGGATACCAGCTGGCGGTCGCAGCATGAGTGTTCGCCTTCGACTCACGATCGTGATCGGCTGCCTGATCGCAGCGATCACCGCGGCTGCCGCAGTACTGGCACCATCGCTCGTCGAGCGGGTACTCGTCGACGACATTCTCGATGCAGATGCCGAATCGCAGTCGTTGTTCTTCGACGATTCGCCGGGGTTCTTCGACGACGGATTCCTTGGCGACAGCAAGTTCATCGATGCCTTCGACTTCATTGCCGGCGACATCGTGGTCAATCAAATCGGTGACGAGAACTTGAAGGAACTCATCGCAACGGGCGGAAGCGATGACCTCGTTGTGGCGATCGGCGGCGACAAGTTCCTGCGCGTCGACGCCTCGGGCTCTCAGACGTTTGTGTCGATCGATCCGACTGCCGTGAACCAGCCGATTCTCACCTTCTTTGGGCTCTTTGATGGTGGCTTCTCGTCCACGGTGTCGCTGTTCGACGACTTTCCGGTCGACGTCGGAGTGTTCGGCGACTCGCTCGTTGCACAACTTGACGAAACCGGCCGGGCCGTCACGGGTGTCCGAGAAGTCGGCGGCGTCGAGTACTTCGTGTCAGGCGATGCGGGCTCGGTCGATCGAACGGTCGGGCGAGTCCGCACAGCACTGTGGCTGGCATTTCCGTTTGCAGTGCTCGCTGGCGCACTCGCGACGTGGTTGCTCGCCGGCCGAGCACTTCGACCGGTGCGAGCGATCACTGCGCAGGCATCCACGATCACCGGAGGCACGTTGAGTGAACGAGTGCCGGTCCCGGCGAGCGGTGACGAGATCGCCACCCTGGCGATCACCGTGAATGGCATGCTCGATCGGCT
Source organism: uncultured Ilumatobacter sp. (assembly GCF_963980585.1). Classification (NCBI taxonomy): domain Bacteria; kingdom Bacillati; phylum Actinomycetota; class Acidimicrobiia; order Acidimicrobiales; family Ilumatobacteraceae; genus Ilumatobacter; species uncultured Ilumatobacter sp. Next base: position 53,133 of record NZ_CAXCAM010000014.1, on the reverse strand, counting down.
GGAGAGCAACGACGTCAGGCGTCGGCGATTCGTCTCCGATGCCAGTCACGAACTCCGGACGCCGGTCGCCGTGTTGCAGAGCGAGGCCGAAGTGGCCTTGCGCTCACCGGACCGTACCGACGTCGAGGCGCTGGCCTCAGGAGTCCTCGAAGAGTCAACGCGGATGGCGACGATCATCGATGATCTCCTGTCGCTGGCCCGTCACGACGAGGGTGTCGCTGCGCCGACCACGGAAATCGATCTCGACGACATCGTGCTTGCCGAAGCGAGCCGGCTTCGACGCGTCCCGGTCGACGTCTCAGCCGTGTCAGCGGGGCGGGTGCTCGGGCGTCCCGACGAATTGGCCCGGGTGGTTGCCCATCTGCTCGACAACGCCACCCGTCACGCGAACGAACGAGTCGCCGTGTCGTTGACGTCGACCGCTGCGGCCGTCACGCTGCTGGTCGACGACGACGGCCCCGGCGTTCCCGAGGCGCAGCGAGCTGCGATCTTTGAGCGGTTCACGCGACTCGACGAGGCGCGAAGCCGCGATGCCGGGGGCGCAGGACTGGGACTCGCCGTGGTCGCTGGCGTCGTGCACCGCTGCGGCGGATCGGTGTCGGTGGAGTCAAGCGATCTCGGTGGTGCTCGATTCGTGGTGTCGCTCCCGGCGCCGTGACCACACGCTGAGTGGTGGGCGACGTGATCGCGATCAGGACGTCGGCGCGAGAACCTCGAGCACGTTCCAGTCGATGTCGACGCTGCCGTCGGGGTTGATCGGTTGCACACACACGTGGTCAGCACCTGCGTCGTAGTGGGCCTGCACGCCCGCCCGAACGCGATCTTCGTCACCCCACACGACGACCGCGTCGACGAAGCGATGTTCGCGATGCTCAATTTCGTCTTCGGTGAAGCCGAGCCGCTTCCAGTTGTTGCGGTAGTTCGGCAGTGCGGCGTACCGGTCGATCTGTTTGTTGCCAGCGGCGCGGGCCGCGTCGGCATCGGTCGTCAGAATCACCTTCTGCTCGACACACAGCAGAGCGTCGGGTCCGATCGTCTCACGCGCCATGACCGTGTGTTCGGGGGTGGTCCAATAGGGGTGGGCGCCATCAGCAGCACTGGCAGAGAGTTCCAGCATCTTCGGCCCGAGGGCGGCCAACAGCACGAGCGGTTCGTGTTCCGGCGCGACACCTGCGAACGGCTGCGTCTCCATCGCCGCCAGGTACTCGCGCATCTTCGTGAGTGGCTTGGAGTAGTCGAGGCCGCGCAGACCGGCAACCAAGGGACTGTGGCTCACACCCAAGCCGAGCACGAATCGTCCAGCGGTTTGCTCGGCCAATGTGTTGGCGACCTGTTTCATCGGGCCCGGGTGTCGATGGAAGATGTTCGCGATCCCCGTGGCGAACTGCAGCGTCTCGGTTTGTGACCCGAGCCAGGCGATGTGCGCGAACGGGTCCCGGCCGACCGTCTCGGGCATCCACATTGTCGAGTACCCGAGTGATTCGATTCTGCCAGCCGTGTCGGCGGCTTGACCGCTGGTCAGCGCGTCGGTGAAGTACCAAACGCCGGTGGTGGACAAACGGTCTCGAGCGCTGGTTGTGGTTGTGGTCATGGCGGTGACCCTAGAGATCTGCGTGTGAGACACTGAAGCCGTGCAGATCGCACTCGTTGTTTTCCCGGGTGTGTCGATCAACGAGTGTGAGGCATTCTCACTGGCCTTCCGGCAGCTCAGCGCTGCCGGTCTCGGGGACTGTGAGCTCGTGAGTGTTGGCGCCGAGCGTGGTGAGGTCGTGGGTGTGGGCGGTCGGCGACACGTCGATGCCACCTTCGGTGAGATCCTTTCGCCCGATGTGGTGCTGGTGCCCGGTGGCCTCGGCGTTGATCGCACGGCACGCGACGACGACCTGATTGCCTGGCTGCGTGCCGTCGAGCCGTCGAGTCAGTGGATCGCGGCGAGCTCAACCGGAACCGTTGTGGTGGCGGCGGCCGGTCTGCTTGGTGACCACCCTGCGGCCACGCACTGGTTGGCGGGGGACAAGCTGGCCGAATTCGGCAGTGCGGCGTCAGCGGAGCGCATTGTCGAGGTGGGCCACGTGCTCACGTGTCACGGGCATATCTCGGCAATGGACGTCGCCCTGCTGATGATTCTCCGATTGTTCAATCGGGCAACAGCCGCCCAGGTGCGCCGCGAGTTACTCAACGCTCAGCACGGCGTGGCTGGAAGCGCACCGTCGCTTCCAGCGCGACTTCGGAAGTGGTGGACCGAGCGGGGTGGCGGCCCGATCCCGGCTCGACCGCCGAACACAGAACTCATCAGCTCAGATTGGGTTGAGCTGGAACTCGAATCGCAGGAACCGGCCCCCGCAACTCGCTCGCCATGGGACCGGCCGTCCTGAGGACAATGCAGTGATCAGCGATTCAACCAGTCGCCTGATGCGATGAGGGTGAGTTCGAGCCCGGAGCCATATTCGTATGCCCACGCTCTGGTCCCCGTGCCCGTGGTGATCTGGACCCGGCGATAGCCGCCGTCGACGACGCCCTCGACATCGTCGAGGAGCGCAAGGCACTGATCGATGGACACGCTGAGTAGCGAGTAGGTCCGGCCACGGATTGTGCCGGAGTTGTCGAACATTGCTGCTGGGTAATCGAGGCCGGTGTCGAACACAGAGCCGGCGGCGGTGTCGTCCCACCCTTCGTCAACAACGAACGGTGCGAGATGGTGCCAGCGGACGTCTCCGGGTCGCAGCGTGCCGTAGACGAAGAGAGACGAGATGGTTGCGGGGGCGTTCAACACGGTTGGAACAATGGCACATGGCCGCGATCGACGACATCCCGCCGGCTCAGCTCAGTTCGGTGGCAGTCCGTGTTTCGCAAACGGTTCGCGGTCGCGCGGAACGCGGGGATCGCGGGCGAAGTTGAGTAGATGCATGAGGCGCACATCGTCAACCCGTCAGAAAGCCACCGGTCGACTCGTCGTCGGTGTGGCGGTCGCGGGCCTGTTGGCTGCGGCGTGCGGCCCGGTCGACGCCGACGAGTCAGGTGGCGGAGCGTCGTCACCGATCACTGGTGACGGCGAGGCGGGACCCGTTGTCGTCGAGGTCGAGCGCACGGAACCGAGCCCGAGGGAGGACACGCGTCCCGGGCTCACCACGTTCAGAGACCCCCTCCCGGAACTGCCCGAGCCAACGATTGATCTGTCTCAGCTGCGGTCCGGTGGGCCGCCGCCGGACGGGATCCCATCGATCAGCAATCCCGTCTTTCATGCAGCCTCGAGTGTCGACTACCTCGCGCCGACGTCACCCGTGCTGGCGGTGGAGATCAACGGCGATGCTCGGGCCTATCCCATCGATGTCATGGTCTGGCACGAGATCGTCAACGACACCGTCGGTGGTGTTCCGGTTGCGGTGCAGTACTGCCCGTTGTGCAACTCCGCAACGGTCGTTGACCGGCGCGTTGAGGGTCGCGTTCTTGAGTTCGGAGTGTCCGGATTGCTCTACAACTCCAGTCTGGTGATGTACGACCGGCAAACGAGAACGCTCTGGAGTCACTTCGCAAGTCGGCCACTGTACGGAGCGCTTGGTGAGGCCGAACTGGTCGACTACCCGTCGACGATCGTCGGGTTCGAGGAGTGGCGGGATGCCTACCCTGACGGTCTCGTTCTCTCGCGCGACACCGGTGCGGATCGCCCCTACGGGACCAATCCGTATCCGGGTTACGACGACGTCGGAGCCGACCCGTTCCTGTTCGAGGGTGAGGTGGATGGCCGGTACACAGCAATGACCCGCATGGTCGGCACGACCTCCGGCGCCGCCGCTACGGCGTTTCCGCTTCTGGAGCTCCGCGCCGCCGGGGCGATCGAGACCCAGCTCGCCGGTGAACCCGTGGTTGCGTTCTGGGTGCCGGGGAGCGCGTCGGCACTTGACGCCAGCGAGGTATCAGGCGGCGTCGACGTTGGCGCGACCGGCGTGTTCAGCCCCGTGGTCGGCGATGAGACGCTCACCTTCTCTGCAATCGATGGTGTGATCACTGACGCCGAAACTGGATCGACTTGGAACATCTTCGGCAAAGCAATCGATGGCGAACTCGCCGGCGCGCATCTCGATCAGGTCGTCCACGTTGACACCTTCTGGTTCGCGTGGATCGCGTTTCACCCTGACAGCTCGGTTGCGAGCGCCGCAGGCGACTGAGTCAGCGTCAGGGTGTGGGCGTCTCGGCGGGTGCCGGTTCAGTCGCATCGCGAGCTGCGTTGTCGAGTTCGTGCTGGAACGACGGCGCGGCGATACCGATCACCGTTCCGGCAACGGGCAACGCGTCGTTGCGGCAGAGGAACGCCATCCGTTCGTCGATCACCCTGATGATCGGAATGAACAGATCGTTCTCGACCGCAGCCTCAAGCACGCTGCCCACCGGACTCGTCCGGACCTTCCAACCCTGGCGAGCCCGTTCATCGACGGTGGCATACGTGAGCCCCTCGATACCGATCTGACGGCCGAGGTACTCGCTCGGAACCGCCTGCTCGCCGGAGCGTCGCTTGCCCGGTGAGAGCTGGAACACCTCGCGGCGGCCGAAGACGCGTGCAAACCGCGCGGTGGCCAACGCGTTGACCTCGTCGTTCGACGTGAACGCCAGCATTCGCCCAATGCCGCGCAGGTCAAGGTCGTGTGCTGCGTCTTCGGCGAGCACGCTGAGACGCCGCGCTTGCAACCCGTTCGAGATCGATCGCGTCACGTTGTACGGATCGGTGTCGATCAGCAACGTCTTGATGCCGTGCGCTTTCAACTGCAAGGCGATTCCACGCGATGGCGCATGGGCTCCGGCGATCAGCACACCGTCGACCTGGGCCTCGGCGAGACCGAGCCATCGGGCTGCAGGGCCCGAGAAAAATCCGTAGACGACGATGGTGCCAATGATGACGAGGAACACGATCGGCACGATCTGGTCAGCGTCAGCGATGTTCTCCTCTTCCATGCGAATCGCGAAGATCGCCGACACGGCCGCGGCCACGATGCCGCGTGGCGCCATCATCGTGAGGAAGATGCGCTCGCGCCACGTGAGTGCGGTGCGAACAGTCGAGACGAGCACCGACAACGGGCGTGCGACGAAGACCATGACGGCGAGGAAGCCGAGTGCCGGGAGTAAGACGTCACGCAGTTGATCAGCCTGGATACGGGCTGCCAACAAGATGAAGAGTGCCGAGATCAGCAGCGTGCGCAAGCTTTCGCTGAACTCGAGGACGTGTCGCACCGTCGAGGTCTCGCGTCGCGCCAAGTACATGCCGAGCACGGTCACCGTGACGAGGCCTGACTCTTCCTGGATTTCGTTGGCCGCCACGAACGTCGCGATCACGACAGCGAACGTGACGGGCACGATCAACTGATCAGGAATGAGGAACCGGCGCAGGGCCTCATCGAGGACGTAGGCCGCCAAGAGGCCGATTCCGGCCCCGGCCACGAGGGTGAGCACCAGGATGCCGGCGACTCGGAGGAGGGCTTCGTTGGCGTCTTCGAGCAGCACGATCTCGAATGCAAGCAGTGCGGCCGTGGCTCCGATCGGGTCGATCAGTACACCTTCGGCACGAAGAATTGGTCCGGTTCGCCCAGCCGGCCGGACGAAACGCAGCAGCGGCCCGACGACGGTCGGCCCGGTGACGACCAGCACTGCGCCGAGCACGATCGCGGCCTGATTCGAGATGCCGAAAATTTCGCGTGAGGCGTACCAGCCGACGAGGAAGGTGAGGACTGCACCGATAGTGATCAGTCGACGCACAACCGTTCCGGTGTTTCGGAGCTCGCGTGGCGGCAGGTCGAGTCCGCCCTCGAACAAGATGATGGCCACTGACAGCGAGACGAGCGGGAAGAGCGTGCCGCCGAGTAGTTCGTCCGGGTCGATCACACCGGTGACCGGGCCGAGCAACAGTCCGGCGAGCAGCAGCGCGATGATCGAAGGCACCTGCGCTCGCCAGGCCAACCACTGCGCAACCATGCCGGCCCCGACGATCACGGCGAGTGTCGGGCCGATCGTCGACTCGCCAGCGGCGAGAATCGCGGCGCTCATGCGTCAGTCCTCGCTGCCATCCGGGGAGATGGTAGTCCCCGCGCCCGAAGCGCGCGGGCTGAACCGCACGGGTGGCACAGGTTCCTTGTGCTGTTCTCGGGCGCTCGGTGCGAGCGCCCGATACGTTCGAAACATGAGTGCACGCATCGAACGAATTACGTTCCCCGGCTCGCAGGGCGACGAACTCGCCGCTCGGCTTGACCTTCCAGCGGGGCCGCCGATTGCTTTTGCCTTGTTTGCGCACTGCTTCACATGTGGGAAAGACGTCAAGGCTGCGTCGCGAATCGCGACGGCGCTGACCGACTCAGGGTTTGGTGTCCTGCGCTTCGACTTCACCGGCCTCGGCAAGAGTGACGGCGAGTTCGCCAACACGAACTTCACGTCGAACACCGACGATGTTCTGGCTGCCGCGGAGTGGCTCCGCAACGCGCACCAAGCCCCACAGCTCTTGATTGGGCACTCGCTCGGCGGTGCTGCGGTCTTGGCAATCGCCGATGCCATCGATGAAGTCCGCGCTGTTGCGACGATTGGCGCACCGGCGGACCCGGAACACGTCACCGGCGTCTTTGCCGACGCTGTCGACGAGATCGCCGCGACGGGCGAGGCCAACGTGCAACTTGCAGGACGCACATTCACCATCCGACAGCAGTTCCTCGACGATCTCCGCAATCATGTCGTGACGGACCGAGTCGCCGAGTCGAGGAAGGCCAACCTCATCCTGCACTCTCCGGTCGACAACACCGTTGGCATCGAGAATGCGGGTGACATTTTCGATGCGGCCAGGCACCCGAAAAGTTTCGTGTCGCTCGACGGTGCTGATCACCTCCTCACCGATCCGATTGACGCTGCGTTCGCTGCATCGATGATTGCGGGCTTCGCAAAGCGATACGTCGACGATCAGAGCGGCGCCTTGGCTGCGCCAGTTGCATCGGCTCCGGTCGTCGTGGCCGAAACGGCGCAAGGTCCATTCCTCAACCACGTTGTCGTCGGGCAACACCGACTCCTCGCGGACGAGCCGACCTCGATCGGCGGCTTCGATGCGGGCCCAGCGCCCTACGACTTCCTGGGCGCTGCGCTCGGTGCGTGCACGTCGATGACGCTGCGGATGTACGCCGACCGCAAGAAGCTGCCGCTTGATCGGGTGACCGTCGAGGTGAGTCATGGAAAGGTGCATGCCGACGACTGCGCCGAATGCGCTGACAACGACAACGTGTTCGCTGAGATCGCGACCGGCCGGGCCACGATGATCGACCGCTTCGAGCGCGTGATCACCATCGAGGGTGATGACCTCACCGCCGAGGACAAGCAGAAGCTGCTCGCCATTGCCGACAAGTGCCCGGTTCATCGGACCCTTGAGAGCGCGAGCGCGATTGCCACCCGCCTGGCGGACTAAATCCGTGACCGGGCGGGTTGTTCCCTGCGTGAAGGCTCCCGACGTCGATGTGGCGATCATCGGCGCAGGTATCTCGGGTCTGGCAACTGCCCGACATCTCGATGCGGCAGGTCTGTCGGTCGCGGTCCTCGAAGCTCGCAACCGAGTGGGAGGTCGTCTCGACTCAGTCGATGGGCTCGACCTTGGCGCAACATGGTTTTGGCCGAACGAGCCGCGCGTTCAGCGGTTGATCGCCGAGCTCGGCGTGCCGGTATATGAGCAACACCTTGCGGGGGATGCGACGTATCACGACCCGAGCGGGGTGCAGCGCTTGCACGGCAATCCGATTGACGTGCCCTCCGGCCGATTCGTCCGCGGCGCCGATTCGCTGACCCGGGCCGTGGTCGCTGAACTCCCTGCCGGCACCGTTCGTCTGTCGACCGAAGCCACGACGATCTCGTTCCAGCGTGCTGGCCTGGTCGACGTCGTGACAACATCTGGCGACGTATCCGCCCGGCACGTCGTGCTGGCGCTTCCGCCGGCCCTCGCCATGGAACGGCTCACGTTCGACCCGGACCTTCCCGCCGGGCTCGTGAGTCTTGCCCGACGCACGCCGGTGTGGATGGGAGGGATCACGAAGGTCGTGGCTCGGTACCCCGATGCGTTCTGGAGGCGCGCTGGGCTGTCGGGATCAGCCATCAGCCATGTGGGTCCGATACGCGAAGTCCACGACATGAGCGGCGTCGATGGCGTGCCCGGCGCGCTGTTCGGGTTCGTTCCGGCTGGTCGCGTCGGTGAACCAACGGTCACTCGGTCGGCCGTCCTCGAACAGCTCGTCACCATGTTCGGTTCCAACGCTGCTGACGTCGATGCCCTGCACATTCGGGATTGGCGCGCTGAACGCGACACATCACCAACCGATGTCGAACGACTCACGACCTACGAGCACTTCGGCGACCCTCGGTACTGCCAGCCCGCAGCCGATGGGCGGCTGCACTGGGCCTCGACGGAGACGGCTCCAGAATTTCCTGGCCACATTGAAGGCGCGCTGGTCGCTGCCGAACGCGCCGCTCAAACGATCACCGCCGACATTTTCATGGCGCCAACGACGGAGACTGCCTCATGACCACCTCTCGCTTCTCGATTGCTGAGCTGCTCGTTGAACACGATCGTGCGGTTGCCTACACCGACGAACTTTGGGCGGACCTCACGCAGGACGAAGTGCATTGGCGTCCCTCTCCGAACTCGAGTGCGATCGGTTGGCATCTCGGCCACCAAGCAGCGGTGTCGCATTACATGGTGCGCAACCTCACTGCAGCCGAGCCACCGATCGACGATGCGCTCGACCGCCTGATGGACAGCGCAACCCCCGAGCCCGATCGCGGCGACTTGCCCGACCTGGCCCGCCTCCGCGGCTACCGCAACACTGCTGCTGAACGACTCCACCTCCGCATCGGCAACATCGCGAGCGGTGACGTTGGGGCCCCGCAGCAACTTGAATTCATTGCCGTCGGGCTCCTGCTGGCAGTGACCAACCACGAGTACCAGCACAGCCAATGGATCGGCGAAGTGCGCTCCAGGGACCTGGGCCACCCCCTCCCGAGCCGGCCGACGTCGGATCTTCTCACTGAGATCGACGGCTACCTCGTCGTTGGTGCCTGAGTTGCGTCAGTCACTGACGTCGAGGCCAGACCCCGACGTCACTCAGGCTCGGATCGGAAGGTCAAACTCGGGACCCATTGTGGGGTAGGGCCCTGCGTTGCGGCGGCGAACGATCGCAGCGTTCAGCTCTGCGGCCATCAGCGTCCCGATGGCGACGAAGCCGAGCCACGTGATCAAGCCGAGCACGATGGCGAACGTGCCATAGGTGTCGCTGGCGTTCTTTGTGATCGTCTCGACCAACCGTGGCCCGAAGTAGTGGAGCACGCTGAAGATAATGCCGGCCATGATCGCGCCTGGCCACACGTCGCCAAAGCTGGGGCTGGCGCTGGTCAGGAATCGATACATGGACGCGATCACCACAATGTTGACGACCACGGTTCCGAGGGCCACCAGGAGTTGGCTGATGCCGGGGAGATTCGCTGCGTTGACGATCGCCGTGATCGTGATGCTGCCGACTTGAGCGGTACCGAGGATGAGGAGTCCGACGATGGCGCGCCCGCGTTGCTCTGGCATGCCGTGCCGGTCATCGACTGGAACCTCCCAGGTGTCGTCGAGTGCGCCTTGGAGTCCGACAAACGCCTTCGTCGACGACCACAGGGCGCCGGCGATGCCGACGACGACGACCCAGAGCGAACCATTGATCGAATCGGGGTCGGACTTGAGATCGGCGCCGATGACCGGGATCTCGTCAGCAGCGCTGTCGATGATCCGGTTACGGAGCTCGTCATTGTCTTCAAGCACGAGTCCCAGAATGCTGGTTGCCGCCAGCATGAGCGGGAAGATCGAGAGGAACGTGAAGAAGGCCAACAGAGATGCGTTGCGCCCCGAGAGATGACGGCGCCACCCGTCGAGCATCTCGACGATGATGTCGATCGTGTGGTTCCTCGCGCGGGCCTTCATCACCCGCGTGCTGGTCTGCCATCCCATGATGGGTCAGTCTGCCTGTTCCGGCACCTGATCAGCCAAGTCGTCGACTCGCCAATCGATCGGCTCGCGGTCCGCAGCGATCAATGCAGCGTTGGCCCGGCTGAACGGCTTGCTGCCGAAGAAGCCGTTGCGTGCGCTGAACGGTGAGGGGTGTGGCGATTCGATCACGGTGTGCCGTTGCACGTCGATGAGGTCGGCCTTGCGTCGTGCCGCATTGCCCCACAGCATGAACACCACGGGCTCCGTCTTGTTGTTGACCGTCTGGATGACCTGATCGGTGAACTCCTCCCAGCCGTGCTTCTGATGCGATGCGGCCTGGCCGGCGCGAACGGTCAGCGTGGTGTTGAGGAGCAGCACTCCCTGTCGTGCCCAACGTTCGAGGTTGCCGTGATCGGCGATGGGGATGCCGAGATCATCGTGGAGTTCTGTATAGATGTTCCGCAACGACGGTGGAATGCGCACGTCTCGGCGGACCGAGAAGGCGAGGCCGTGCGCCTGGCCGGCGCCGTGGTAGGGGTCTTGGCCCAACACCATCACCTTGGTGTCGCTGTGCTGCGTCAGGCGCAGTGCGGCGAACACCTCGTCGTGAGGCGGGTACACCGAGTGCTCAGCGCGTTCTTCAGCGATGAACGCCTGCAGGTCGACCCAGTAGGGCTTCGAGAATTCATCACGTAGTAGCGGGTTCCAGTCCGTGGTCATTGACATGTGTGCCTAGCATGCCAGTCATGTTCGAGCACCTCGACAGAGCCTCCCTTGCGACGACTCCGACCGCGCTCGAGCGGGGCCCGATCGTCGGTGGCGGCGCTCGACTCTGGGTGAAAAGGGATGATCTGACTGGCCTGGGTGGGGGTGGCAACAAGGCTCGCAAGCTCGAATTCCTGTGTGGTGATGCCCAGCGTGTCGGCGCCCGAGCGCTGGTGACCGTCGGCGCTGCCCAGTCGAATCACTGTCGAATGACCGCTGCAGCTGGGGCCCGACTCGGCATGGAAGTCCACCTGATTCTGGCGGGTGATGAACCTGAGACGGCGACCGGTAATCAGCTGTTGTCGTCGCTGTTCGGGGCACAGCTGCACTTCACCGGCGCCGCCGAGAGTCACTGGGGCGAACTGGAAATTGCGCGCGAGGCGCTGACCAACCAGCTCGCGGACGGGGGGCTCGAGCCGTACTCGATTCCGATCGGCGGCAGCACTGCCATTGGTGCGCTCGGGTACGCGGCCGGTTTCGTTGAACTGGTCGATCAGTGCGCTGACCGACTCATGATGCCCTCCACGGTGGTGTTCACCTCCTCCAGCGGTGGCACGCATGCAGGCATGCTTGCCGGACGGGCCGCGCTCATTGCCGCTGGTCGGGTCGTGCCCGACGTCATCGGTATCGGCGTGGCCAAGGGAGTGAACATTGGCAGGCCCGACGTGGCAGAGCTGGCCAATGAGACGCTGGACCTGATGCAGTTGCCCGATGTCCGGGTCGATCCGGCCGATGTCGAAGTCGACATCCGATGGATTGGCGACGACTACGCCGTGCCGGCCGAGGCGGGCGATGAGGCGATCCGTTGGGCGGCAACGAACGGCGGATGGCTGCTCGACCGGACCTACTCGGGCAAGGGTCTGTCCGGTGCGCTCGGCCTGGCGGACGAGGGACGCTTTGGCAACAGCGATGTGGTCTTTGTCCACACCGGTGGCTGGCCGGCGCTCTTTGCCGCCGACGGCGTTCCCGCCTGAGACGTCGTCTGCGTCCGGATTTCTGCGGACCGGTCCGCAGAAATCCGGACGCAAACGGGCGTTGTTAGATCGAGTGGGCGACGCGGCGGGCTTCGAGGATCGCTTCGTGCACGGTTCGTGGCGCCACCGCGTCGCCGGCGCGCAGCGCCACCCCATCGATCGGGTCGGTCGGGAGCCGAAATCCGCAATCGACAACGGCTGCGCAGGCGATCGTGCGACGCTCACCGTTGAAACGATCTTCGAGTACTGCGCCCTCGGCCGTGATCGCACGAACGATGGAACGTCGCTCGATAGTGACGCCCTGCTGAGCGAGGCGTGAGTTGGCGGGGGCCAGGTCGCCGGTGCGAGACAATTCGTTGCCGGCAATGTTGTCCTGGGTCACCAGCACCGCGCGGTCCCCAAGTTCCTCGGCAAGCGAGACGGCAATCGGTCCGCCGATCAAGTCGAGCAGCACGATGATTCCCTCTGGCAGTTCAGCGCCACGCCGGACGTCAAGGACGTCAAGGAGTGGCACGGCATCGTCGGCGACCGAATAGTCACGCCGTCCGGGCTGGCCTCCGGTGCACTGCACCCACACCGCGTTGGGGTCGTCGTCCAAGCTCATCACGCCCGTGTGGATCGGCGTGCCGAGTCGCTCGTGCTCACGTCGATACCACTCGATCAGTTCGCCGTGAGGACCAGCGACTGCGGCGGCCCCACCAAGAGCGTCGGAGCGTTCGATGAGCTGGACTCGGTGTCCACGCAACAGTGCAACACGAGCCGCTTCGAGGCCGGCCGGCCCTGCGCCGATGACGTTGACGGTCTGCGGCGACGATGTCGGTTCGTACCAGTCAGGGTCTTCGGTCTCGCGGCCGCTTGTCGGTTCACCGACGCAGGTGACGATCGGATTTCGTGCGTCGCGCACTTGGCAGGTTTGGTTGCAGCGAGTGCACGGCCGGACCTGGTCGCCCGCGTCGTGGCGCAACTTCGTGACGAGGTCGGGGTCAGCGATCTGTGCCCGCGTCATCTCGATGCCATCGGCGAGCGCATCGTCGTCGTAGCCGCCCAGCGCCCATTCGGCCTGGCCGAACTCGACGATCGACCCTTGGAGAAAGACGGGGATTTCGTGCCCCGCAGCACGGAGCGCAGCGCGTACCGCACGGCACACCTCGATGTTGAATCCGGTGCCCTCATGGAAATCGGGTCGCGTCTTCTCGACCGAATAGATTGAGCCACGTGTGACGACGAGGTAGTCGAGGCCGGCGGCGGCCAGTTCGACCGCGATGGCCGGAGCCATCTCAGGGGTGATGCCGGCCCACGGGGCGAGCTCATCGCAAGAGAGCCGCAGTCCGAGGACGCATCCTTCGCTGAGGCCGCCTGCCCGGATGGCTTCGATCACTCGGCGCGCAAAGTGCAGTTTGTCCGTCCCCCACTCATCGTCGCGATGGTTGGTCAGCCCAGACATGAACTGGCGAACGAGACTGTGCTGACCGGCATTGATCTCGACGCCGTCCATTCCCGCAGCACAGGCGCGAGCCGAACCGGCCACGAAACCGGCGATGACTGCGTCTATGTCATCGGCCTCCATCCACTTCGGCACCTCGCGGGCGTTCACCTCGGGGACACGCGACGGCGCCCAGAGGGGCGCCTGGCTGTATGCCGAGGATCCTTGCCCGCCCGCGTGGTCAAGGGAGGCAACGGCCAGCGCGCCGTGAGCCTGCACGGCGGCGGCAATTGCTGACCACCCGTCCGTGCACTCTGCGGCCAGGGGTGCGCGCTCGTACGGCCAGTCGCTCGGGTGGACCGAGGCGCCTTCGACGACCACGATGCCGGCGCCGCCGCTGGCGCGCCGCTCGTAGTACGCGGTGTGCCGACGGGTCAGGCTGCGGTCGTCCGCGCCGAGATTGGTGACGTGGGGACCGAACATCACTCGGCTGGGAGCCGTGCGATCGCCGATGTGGAGCGGTGAGAGCAGTTGCATCACGTGCTAAGTGTCGCGGAGCGAGGGTTCTTCGCGCCGAATTAGCCGGCCGAAGTTTCGCCAGTGTTTGACAAGGATGAGCGCCGACAATCCGGCCGTCGCAACGAACTCCCAGGCCGGCCGTCCGAGCAATGCGAGCCCGAGGGGAACCAGAGCAACGGTCACAATCGACCCGACGGCGGCTTTGCCGGTGACTTTGCTGATGGTCCACCACACCACCGGAATGGCGAGGCCGAGCACCGGCTGTAACACCATGATCACGCCGGACCCGCACGCCACACCTTTGCCGCCTTTGAAGTGGCGGAAGACCGGAAACATGTGGCCGAGAATCGCCGCTGCGGCACAGGCGTAGGCAAGCGGGCGACCCGTGCCAGCCCAGTCGAACCCCATGCCAAGCCCGAGACCAGTGGCGATTGCAGCCTTGAGCGCGTCGAGGATGTAGACCCAGATGCCTTTCCTCCAACCGAGGGCGCGAGTGACATTCGACGCTCCCGGGTTGCCCGAGCCGAAGGAAGAGATCTCGATGCCGTTGGCGCGCGCAATGAGGATCGCGCTGGGGAACGTGCCCAGCACGTACGACACGATGATGAGCAGTACCGCCAACACAGTGCGGGATCTTTGCACGTCCGCCGTCGGATCCCGCGACCCGGCTCACACCTCACTGTCGACCGCCGAAGGGTGGGAGGGTGCCGATGATGGGATCGGGTAGCGTCGCTTGCCCTGTGGACGCCGAACTGTTTCCCGATCTCGCCGCGGAGCAGGCCCACCTCGCCTTCTCGCGACAGTCGCGGAGTCGGATGGTTGAGCGGCTTTCCGCAGTCGATCCTGAGAGCGCGGCTGATGAGATCACGAAGGAATACATCGAAGTCACCGTCGCCGATGCCATTGAGGATCTTGGTGGGCCCGGTGCTGGCGACTTCTTCGGAAGAATCGACTGTGGGGACGATCGCGGCGGTGTCGACCGGTGGTACGTCGGCCGACGGCACATCGAGGACGACAACCATGACCCCGTGGTCGTCGATTGGCGTGCCCCGATTGCCGCGCCGTTTTACCGCGCGACTGCGGTCGACGCGCTCGGTGTTGATTTTCGGCGTCGGTTCACGCTGGACGACGGCGAACTCATCGCGTATCTCGACGAACAACTCGATGACCCTGACGGGAGCGACGTCGCCGGTGGCATCCCTGACCCGGTACTCGCTGAGATCGGTGCCGAGCGCAGTGGTGAGATGCGCGAAATCGTCGCCACGATTCAGGGCGAACAGGACGTCGTTATCCGCTCCGACATTGATCAGGTCCTCATCGTGCAGGGCGGGCCAGGAACCGGCAAGACCGCTGTCGCACTGCACCGTGCCGCCTATCTCATGTTCGAACATCGCGGTCGTCTCGCACGCGACGGGGTGCTCGTTGTCGGCCCGAACCGGGCGTTCCTCGATTACATCGGCAACGTGTTGCCGTCACTCGGCGAGCGCAGCGTTCGTCAATCGACAATCGACGATCTCTGTATCCCGCGTGTCGAGGTCACCCTGGTCGACGACGTCGAGTCAGCACGTTGGAAGGGTTCCGCCGACCGGCTGGGCGACCTAGAAACGGCTGCGCTCGCCGCGATTCAGCCACCGCCCGACGACGTTGCCGTGCCGATCGGTGCACGCAATCACATCTTCACCGTCGATGAGATCTCAACCTGGCTCGAGACTGCGAAGGGCGGGACGAGTCCCATCAACGAGCGGCGTGTTCGTGTCACGGCTCTGGCGAAACGAGCGCTCCTGCAACGAACCGGAGAGGACGCAGCGTGGTCGAGCGCGGGCCCGCTGAAGACGGCCATCAACAAGGCGTGGCCAACGCAGAAGCCGACCAAACTCGTCGACAACATGGTGGCCGGCCCGAAAGGAAAGAAGCGCGCTTGGACGAGCGCCGACCAACTACTCATCGACGAAGCGAACTCGCTCCTGAACGGGTCGCCCTTCACCTATGGGCACGTGATTGTCGACGAGGCTCAGGATCACTCCGCTGTGGCGTTGCGCGTGATCGGTCGTCGCAGCCCGTCGACCTCGATGACGCTCGTCGGCGACGTTGCTCAATCGACGACGCCTGCGGGCCAGGAACAATGGTCCGAGGTCTTCGCCCACCTTGGTCCGGCCGGAACCAATGGCACGATTGCCGATCTCACCATCGGCTACCGCGTGCCTGAACCGATCCTCACGGTGGCGAATCGTCTCCTGCCACTCACCGCTGTTGACGCCACCGAGAGTAGGAGCGTGCGCCTCGCCGGGGCAGCGCCGAGTTGGCACCGCAGCGCCTCGACGGAGTTACCGGCTGCGACCGCCGCAGCCGTTGTGGCGATGAAGTCACGCCACAGGAACACCGGTGTTGTCGCCCCCCTCGAACTGCACGATGCCATTGCGACTGCACTTGCCCAACATGATCTGAGCGCGACCGATCACGTGCATGAGTTGGACCGCAGCCAGATTCCGATCTTCGGCCCGGAAGCTGTGAAAGGCCTCGAATTCGATGGGGTGATCGTCGTCAACCCGCACGCCATCCTGCACGAGGGTGGCAGCACTCCCACGCCGCGCGGCGCCCGCCTGCTGTACGTCGCGATGACCCGGGCAGTGCAGCAGGTCGAGTTCGTCACCGACGATGCCCCGCCGGCGGTCATCGCTCCCTGACGCCCCTCGGAGGGCCAGCCGCTGTGAGAAGCTCAGCAGATGGAGATCATGAACCGCATCAACGACATCGATGGATTGCGCGAGATGTATCGCGAGCCGAGCGCCGTTGCTGCGAACAAAGTGTTTGACACGATCGACGAGTCGTCCGCAGCGTTCGTCGACCGCTGCCCATTCGTGGTCATCTCGACCACTGACGGCGCGGGATCCATTGATACGTCACCGCGCGGTGGTCCGCCCGGCTTCGTCCAACGACTTGACGACCGCCACGTCGCGATTCCTGACCTGAACGGCAACAATCGGCTCGACAGCCTCGAAAACATCGTGAGACATCCGTACGTGGGACTGCTGTTGGTGATGCCGGGCAAGGACGAGACACTCCGCATCAAAGGTCCAGCGATGCTCACGACTGACTCGTCCGTGCTGGACAGCTTCACGACCGAACTGCGTCGGCCCAAGCTTGCAATCGTCGTTGAGGTGGCGGAACTCTACGTGCACTGCGCCAAGGCCTTCCGTCGTGGCGAAGTGTGGAACGTCGAGTCGTGGGTCGGACATGCCGCAACGCCTGATCTCGCCGAAATTGCGAGCACCCAGTTGGGCCTGGAGGGCGACCGGATGCGCACCACACTCGAAAAGTCGTATCAACACGACCTCACGTTGGACTGACGAGACGACTTGGTGCCTGGCACCAAGTCGTCGTTAGCGGCGGCCGATCGTGACCGCGACGCGTGATGGCTTGGAGTGATCCATCATCGGTTTCGGAGCTTGAATTGACGACGCCGCGAGCAGCGCAGCTTCACCGTGGCCGCTCACGCACTCAGGGTCAGGGCCATCGAGCGGGATGCCAGTGAAGAACTTGGCGGCCATGCAACCGCCCTGGCAGGCGTCGTAGCTGCCGCATGAGGCACAAGCACCAGCAGATTGCGGCTCGCGCAGCTCTGTGAACAGGTCACTCTGCTTCCACACGTGGCTGAATCCGCCCTCGTCGCGCACTGACCCGGCCTTGAACTCGTCGTGGATGACGAAGGGGCATGCGTACACGTCGCCGATCGGGTCGATGAGACACACCACGCGGCCTGCGCCACACATGTTGAGGCCGGGCAGGGGCTCTTCGCCGAGCGCGTTCAGGTGGAAGAACGAATCGCCGGTGAGTACGTTCTCGCCGTTCAGGATGAGCCAGTCGTAGATCTGTCGCTGCTGTGCCTGTGTCGGATGCAGGTCATGCCAGCTGTCGGCACCGCGGCCTGACGGACGCAGGCGGGTGATGCGGAGCTGTGCGCCGTACTCGTCGGCCAGCGCCTTGAACTCGTCCAGCTGATCGACGTTGTGGCGTGTGACGACGACGGAAATCTTGAATTCGCCGAACCCGGCGTCTTGCAAGTGCTGCATCGCTGCGATCGCTGTGTCGTACGAGCCCTCGCCGCGGACCGCATCGTTCGTGACTGCGTCGGTGCCATCGAGACTGATCTGGATGTCGAGATAGTCCATCTCGGTGAGGCGCTTGGCTTTGGTTGCGTCGATGAACGCACCGTTCGTGGAGAACTTCACACCGATGCCGCGGCCGATCGAATACTCCAGCAGCTCGAAGAAGTCGCGCCGGATCATCGGCTCGCCGCCGCCGATATTGATGTAGAAGACCTGGAGGTCGTGCAGCTCGTCGAGTACCGCCTTGGCCTCGTCGGTCGTGAGCTCCCGCGGGTCGCGTTGCCCTGACGACGACAGGCAGTGCACGCATTCGAGGTTGCACGCGTACGTGAGTTCCCAGGTCAGGCAAATGGGGGCATCAAGGCCGCCCTTGAGCTGTTCAACGAGTTGGGTCTTGCTCATTGGAGCATCTCCGATGTCTGCAGGTTGGTGAGTGCCTGTTCGAACGACGGCCAACGGGCCTCGTCGATGTGGCAGGCGGCAAGGGTCTCGGCAACCGTTGCGGTGCCATCGAGGGACTCGACGACGCGGACCACGTCGGGGTGCTTCAGGAAGATCAGCTTGCGGTTTCCGTAGTGGTACGCCAGCGCGCCGAAAGGTTCGGGGCGCAGCGCGACCTGTGGATGCAGGGTCAGCGTGGCGTCGAGCATGAAATTCTGACTGAGATGCTTCGTGGGCTCAGTAGACGCCGCACATGCCGTCGATGGAGATCTCCTCGACGAGCAGCTCTTCGTTCAGCTCAACGGCGGAATTGGTCGGCGCGGCGCCAGCCTCGTCGACGTCGGCCTGGCTGATCGTGTCGGTGGGTTCGCTCATCGAAGGAGTTTACCCAACCCGGTCTGATGCGGCCAGACGCAGTCGCATTCTCCACCGACAGAATGGGACCGGACGTTCGCCTACCTTGGAGTGGATGCAGGTCACTCAGCTCTGGCGTTATCCGGTGAAGTCGATTGGAGGCGAGCAGCTCGAATCAGCGTCCATCGACGAGCTGGGCATCGTTGGTGATCGAGGTTGGGGTGTCTTCGACGTTGCCACGGGAACGGTCCTCACGGCTCGCCGCTCGCCTCAACTGCTCTTTGCGTCGGCGCGCATCGAAGACGGCGAGCTGATGCTCACGCTGCCTGAGACCGGTGATGTCGACGAGCGCTCTGCCAGCGCCGCGCTCTCGCGTTGGCTCGGTCAGGAAGTTCAACTCCGCAAGGCGGGTGACGAAGGAGGCACCTATGAGGCGCCGATCGACTTCGAGAACGACGCGAACTGGGTGTCGTGGACCGGTCCGGAAGGCGCATGGCACGACTCAAAGTGGAGCCGACTGTCTCTGGTCTCGACCGGATCGCTCGGCGACTGGGACATCCGCCGCTTTCGGACCAACATCGTCGTGGATGGATCCGGCGAAGACGACTTCGTCGGGGACCACATTCGTCTCGGTGGCGACGACGGCGCCGAGTTGGCGGTGTGCAAGCAGATCGATCGCTGTGTCATGGTCACCCGTCCGCAGCCCGGTCTCGATCGCGACATCGAGCTACTCAAGCAGATCAACGCTGAGCGTGACACCTTTCTTTCGATCGGCGCGATCGTCGCTCGTCCAGGCGAGGTGCGCGTCGGCGACAGCGTCGAGCACCTCTCGGTAGACCACTAACTGGTCGGGATCACCGCGGCGTAGATCTCGGGCTCGCTGCGACGCCAGTGGCGTGTGGCGTACCGAATGCCGAGTTCGAGAACGCCCGCACCGGCAGCGACGGTGGCGCCGGCAAAGGCGGTCACCCAGAAGAGCGAACCGAAGCTGACAGCCCAGAACAAGCCGAGCGCAACGGGCAGCGTCACGACGGCGAGCGACATGACGACCGCAGCAAGGATCAGGCCGGCAAGACACCCTTTGCCGGAGTCGCCGCCGGCCAGCGGGTTGTCGCCCTCCGGGATGGCGATCGGGACGATTGTCGACTGCACCATCGCGCCGCCCGTTCCTGCGAGCAGTCCGCCGGCGCCGACGAGGAAGCCCGCCGGCAGATATCGCCACTCGCCGCTCACCGAGGCGGCGAGCAGTGGGCCGACAACGACCAAGGGGGAAGTGACAACGAGGACCGAACGTGCCTTGGCGCGCACGAACAGCACCGGGTCGACACCGCACAGCAGTTCGTTGCTCAGAGCGGGGCCGTCGGAGCCAAAGGAGTTGCCGGCGATGAACAACACGGCCAGCTGCACGGCACCACCGACGAGCACGGCGCCCGCGCCGACCTCGTCGCGCAGGAGTGCCGGCACGAGGACGATGGCCAAACCGACGCCAGCCCCGGTGAAGGTTTCGAGCGCTGTGCGGGGCGTGCGTAACCGGGTGAGCACGCTGCGCCATGCCAACGCGCCCATCGCTCCGCGCCCGCAGGCCCAGCGGGCCAGAGATCGAATCGGTTGACGTCGAGCCGCCCCTTTCGATGATCGGTCAGCACCTGTGGCATCGGGACGCTGCACCGCGACGATCAGTGCCCGCGTCGTCCACACGAACAGTGCGCCGAGCGCAGGAAGCCAGAGCGCCCCAAGCACAAGGTGCCCGACTGCCGCGAGTGGGTGTTGATCGGCGTTCTCGATGGCCCGGCCGAGCTGACCAGGCGGCGTGTACTGCAGCACCGACGCGATGCGTTGTTGTTCGTTGCCGTCCAAACCGGTGGCCAGGCGAGGTACGAACTGAAATCCGCCGTAGATGACGAGGCTCATGATGCCCACCACGATCTGACCTGCGCGCGGGAAACGCGTCGCGAACAGGCCAAGGGCGTTGATCGTCGATCTCGAGGCCAGCAACAAGGTGGCTGCGAAGGCGATGGAAGCGAGGGCGACAACGGGCACCGAGGAGATGCCGCGGACGCCGCCAACAAACATTCCGAACGCGACGAGGCCACCCGAGAGGCCGGGTGGGCCGGAGGCTGAACCGACGAGGAGGCCGGTTGCAAGCTGTCTGTCGGACAATGGTTCGGTCGCAAGCACACGCGGATCGATCGGTTGGCTGATGCCCGCGACCACGCCGAGCGCAACGACCGCGAGGGTGATCCCGGTTGCAGCGATCACGAACAGTGCGGTGCCGTCTTCAGCGAGCTGACCCGCGACGGCGAGTCCCACAGCACCCGTCACGCCCAGGAACACCGAGGCCAGCAACCCGATCAGCACGGTCCACCGTTGGGCCCCGGGTGTGCGCAGTGAGCCGCGCAGCATGCGCCAGCGCAGACGGGCAAAGAGCCGCCCGAGTTGCGCGGACCCGATCTTCAACGGTCGAGCCAGTCAAGGGCGCTGTCGTCGATGTCTGTGGCGCCCACGACGTCGATGAATGCGTCCTCGAGCCGCCGGCCATCGCGGAGTTCGTCGATCGGGCCAGATGCCACGAGCTGGCCGCGGTTGATGACGCCGACGTGGTCGCACACTCGCTCGACGATGTCCATCACGTGCGTGGAGAGCACCACGGTTCCGCCGCCGGATCGGAAGCGGTCGAGCATGCGCCGCATGGCGCGAGTCGACACCGGATCGACACCCTCGAACGGCTCGTCGAGCATCACCAGTTGTGGGCGGGGAAGCATGGCCACCGCCAACGCTGTCTTCTTCCGCATGCCGTGGCTGTAGCCGGCAATCGGTCGACGTGCATCTTCGCTGAGATCGAGCACGTCGAACAGCTCGGTCGCTCGATCGCGAACAGTGGCAGTGTCAAGACCGCGCAGCACGCCGATGGTGTCGACGAACTCCCACGCGGTCAGCCGGTCGAACAGCTGGAGCGGATCGAGCATGACCCCCATGGCGCGTCGAGTCGCCATTACGTCGTGCGCGACATCGATCCCGCACACCTCGATGGAACCGGCGTCGGGTCGAACCAAGCCGACAACGGTGCGCATGGTGGTCGACTTCCCGCTGCCGTTCGGGCCGACCAATCCGTAGCAGGCGCCCTGCGGCACGGCGAACGAGAGGTTGTTGATCGCCAGCTTGGTGCCGAACGACTTGGTCAATCCGGTGACCCGAAGTGGAGATGAGAGCACGCTGGGTGCGGTCGATGTTGGCGCGGGGAGATCAGCGCGAGCCGAGGTGGCGGGTGCCAGCAAGTTGTTCGTCGGCGCCGGTTCAGGGGGCGGCAAATCCACGAGACGTAGTCTGCCGCGGGTTTCAGTCTCCCGCTCGTCGTGCGTGGCGCTGGTGTCGTTTGACCGAAGACAGAGAGGCGGGATCTAGCCTCCGCATCATGTTCGGCGCTCGCTCTGGTCCATCCTGTCGTCGTTCCGTTGCACGATCGACCGCCTTCGGAGTGGCGACGTGTCTGCTCGTCGCGGCGTGCACCTCATCGTCGGGCGTCACCCAAGAGTCGAGCAACTCGACGCCGTCGATCGATGAACCGGAGACCACCGAACCTCCGGACAGCACCACAACCCCAGGTGGCACACCAACGGTCAACGACGGCTCATCCACGCCGATCGTGGCACCTGACCCCGATGGGCTCCCTGCGCTCGCTGACATCGACCCGGCGATCACGCTGGGCACGCTCGACAACGGACTGCGGTACCTGATCCGCCGGAACGACAATCCTGGTGCCCGCGTCGAAATGCGGCTGAGCATCGACGCGGGCTCAGCACTCCAAGAGTCTGATCAGGGCGGCGGCGCTCACTTCCTTGAACACATGCTGTTCAACGGCACCGAGCAGTTTCCGGAGAACGAACTCATCGCCGTCCTGCGTAGCTTCGGCGCCAGCTTTGGTGCGGACATCAACGCATACACGAGCTACGACGAAACCGTGTACCAGTTGACGATGCCGACGGCGGATCCGTCGACCGTCAGCACGGGTCTCGACGTGCTGCAGCAATGGCTGTCGGCAGCGACGATCGATCCTGACCAGGTCCTGGCCGAGCGCGGTGTCGTACTCGACGAATGGCGCGGCTCGGCGCAGAGCGTCAACGGTCGAGTCTTCGACGAGATCCAGCGGTTCTTTCTCGATGGGTCGCCCTATGAGGACCGCAAGCCGATCGGTACTGACGACGAGATCAGTTCGACCACGGACGGTCCGCTGCGGGCCTTTTACGACGATTGGTACCGACCGGACAATGCAGCCGTCGTGGTCGTCGGTGACATCGATGTTGCTGACATCGAACGCCAGATTGTCGAACGATTTCAGCCAGCGGATGCGCGAGGTGATTCGCCCGAGCGCGTCGACCTGGTCGTCGAACCTGCGACCGACGCGCGGGCGGTGGTGTTCGACGATCCGGACGTCTCAGAGGGCTTTGCGTTCGTGACACTCCCGCTCGCGCGCGACCTGTCCGGCTCCCGCGAGGCGGTCGTACAACGCGACATCTACCAGGAACTCGCCTTCGAGATCATCGGCACACGCCTGGCGAATGATGCCCTGCGCGGTGAGGCGCCGTTCGACGATGCCGCGGTCGATGGCAGTGGGTTCGTCCGCCTGCTCGATGCTCCCGAGATCTTCGTCTCCGCTGACGGAGCGGACCTCGAAGCTTCGACACAGGCGGTGCTCGACGAGTACGAGCGAGTGCTGCGCTATGGCTTCACCCAGGACGAGGTCGACCGTTCCGTCGCTGCTCGCCGCAGCGCCGCACAAGTCGACTTCGATGGCCGCGACTCGCGCCAGGACGCCTCATACGCCGATGAGTACGTCCGCCACGTCCTCGAGGGAGAGTCGTTGCCGACCGCTCAGCGCTGGTTCGACTACGTGACCGCCGTGCTCGACCGCGCCACTCCCGAGACGCTCGCATACATGTTCGTGACCCGCTACGAGGCTGCGGGGCCACACATCTTCGTCACGGCGCCTGCCGATGAGATCGGCGACGTACCCGCGGCTGACGTGTTCGTCACCCAGGCTGAAAACGCGTCATCGCGTCAGGTCGAGCCGCGACCCGATGCTGCTGCGATCGGCGACTCTCTCCTCACGCCACCAGCGCCGGTCGATGAGATCGGTGTGACACAGCTCGCCGATGGCACGGTCATCAGCTTCTTCGAACCGGCGCTGCTCACCTTCCCGAACGGTGTCAGCGTCGCGTTCAACAACACCCCGATCACTGACGGCGTGGTCATGTTCGAAGGCCGGAGCCCCGGAGGGTCGACGGTGCTTGACGACACAGATGTCGCGGCCGCAGCGGTTGCCGAGAACGTCGTCGAGAACAGCGGGGTCGGGTCGTTCGACCCGGTCGCAATCGATGCGTTCCTGGCGGACAAAGAAGTGGTCCTCGACGCGACAATCGATGTCTTCACCGAGGGCTTGAACGGGTCCGCTGCGACGACCGACATGGAGACACTGTTCCAGTTGATCCACCTGGTGATGACCGAACCGCGCGTCGATCCCGTGGCCCTTGAGCAGTACATCGACAACGAACTGCCGCTTGCCGAGGATCCCTCGATCAATCCGAACTACGCGCGCTTCAAGTTGCTGACCGAGACGCGCTACACCGATCCGCGATACCAGCTCCTCAGCGTCGACGATCTCGAATCGGTCGAGCCGGCGCAGGTCGAAGCGGTGTTTCGCGACCGGTTTGGCGACGCGTCGGACTGGGCATTCTCCTTCAACGGGGACTTCGACATCTCTGAAGCAGCCGAGTTGACACGCGTCTACCTCGGCACGCTGCCGGCGACGGGTCGCGTCGAGTCCGTCGATTTCGCCGAACCGCTGCCGCCCGCCGGAGCCATTGTCGACACGACACAGGCCGGCGAAGGCGATCAGGCAAGCGTCACGTTCCTCTTTACCGGGGACGGCACTATCGAGCGCCGAGACGACGTCGTCGCCAGACTGCTGCAGCAAGTGATCACCGCCCGCCTCACCGACGTGATTCGCGAGGAACTGGGCGAGTCGTACTCACCCTTCGCGGCAATCGAACTGACGGGCGGGGCCACTCCGTTGGCCGAGACATTCCTGTCCGTCTCCACTGGCCCCGACCGCGTCCAAGACGTGTCGATCGCGGTGTTGGAGCAGGTGGCCGACCTGCGCGCCAACGGCGTCACCGATGTTGAGTACGCGGCCGCGATCAGCACGGTCGGCAACGAGCTGGAACTGTTCAGCAACGAGCAACTCAACGACGAGATTCTCAATGTGCTGACCGACCCTGCGGGCAACCCGAGTCTGGCCGACTTTGAGAATCAAGCCGAGCTGATCAACAGCATCAGCCAAGGCGACCTGGACGACTCGATCGATCGTTGGCTGCCCGTAGCTGACTACATCGAGATTTGGGTGCTGCCACGCTGAGCAGTGCTGTTAGATCTGGCGGCCGCCGTGGTTTGCGTTCACCGTGCGTTGGCTGACCTCGACGAGTTCGCCGCCACGGACCGCGTAGCTCACGACGTGTTCGACTGAGTGCTGCCCCTGCCTGGCGCGGCCGGCAACGACATCGAGTTCAAGACCGTTGACCAATGGGAGCAGCGCAATGGCGCGAAACCCCTCGTCGGTGCCGGGCGACGACCGTTTGTCTTCGCGCAGCAGCATTCCGCTGTCCCAGACCCAGCAGTCGTCGACACTGACGAATCGACATCGGTGACTCGCCCGTGATTTGGAAACCATGCCGCCTGGACAGATGATGAGGTTGCCCTCGACCCAGGGAAGCACACCGAGACCGTCGCGTCCGAAGCCGATCTCGAACGCTGCGTTGATGATTGCGTCATGGTCGCCGTCGGCGATGGCCCGTTCGGTCTGGAGCTGCCGGATGAGGTCAGCGACGTGATGGAGGTCGTCGTCGCTGAGCTCGCGCACGAGCCCGGCGATCGCTTCGCGCTGCATCGCTTCCATGTCGAGATCGCCGAAGCCTGCGGCGTTGTCGGAGCAATCGGATTCGTCCATTGAAGTCAGTGTGTCAGCTCACTGTCACCGAGTTGTCTGGGGCACGGATCCTCGGTGCGTACGGCCGCGGTTGTACGTGCAGTGCCCGGTGGCACACGGCGGGGGAGGATGGCCTACGATCGCGCCATGCAGACCAAAGCCGCCATTCTCTGGGAAGTCAACAAGCCGTGGGCCGTCGAGGACATTGAACTCGATGATCCGAAGGAAGGTGAGGTGATGGTCAAGCTGGCCGCCTCTGGCCTCTGTCACTCTGACGAACACCTCGTCACCGGCGATCTACCGTTCGAGCTGCCGATCATCGGTGGCCACGAGGGCGCCGGCGTCGTCACCAAGGTTGGCCCGGGAGTCAGCTGGCTCGAAGAAGGCGACCACGTCGTGTTCGGCTTCATCCCATCTTGCGGCCGCTGCCCGAGCTGTTCGACCGGTCACCAAAACCTCTGTGACCTGGGCGCGATCATGGCTGCCGGTCTCCAGGCATCCGACATGACCTCGCGTCACCATGCCGCGAATGGTGAGGACCTGAAGCTGATGTGCATGCTCGGCACATTCGCCCACGACACCGTGGTCAACGAGGCGAGCTGTATCAAGATCGAGAAGGACGTGCCGCTCAGCCGTGCTTGCCTGCTCGGTTGCGGCGTGGTCACTGGCTGGGGCTCGTCGGTCTATGCCGCCGAGGTGCAGCCGGGTGACGTGGTCGCCGTCGTCGGAGTCGGTGGCATCGGCGCCAACGCGATTCAGGGCGCCAAGCTCGCCGGCGCCAAGCAGATCTGGGCGATTGACCCGGTCGAGTCCAAGCGTGAGAAGGCAATGGAATTCGGCGCCACCCACACGGCGGCCTCGATGGAAGAAGCCGTCGAGCCGATCGGTGCAGCGTCCTGGGGCACCATGGCCAACAAGGTCGTCATGACCATGGGTGTCGGTTCGGGCGAGTTGCTCGCCTCGGCGCTGGCACTCACTGCCAAGCGTGGCCGCGTCGTCGTCACCAACATCCACCCTGCCATGGAGATGTCGGCAAACGTCAGCCTGCTCGACCTCACACTCATGGAGAAGCAGGTCGTCGGTTCGATCTTCGGTTCGGGTAACCCCCGAGCCGACATTCCGAAGCTGCTCGGTCTCTACCGTGAAGGCCAGCTCGACCTCGATGGCCTCGTCACGAAGGAGTACACGCTCGACGGTGTGAACGACGGCTACGACGACATGCGCTCGGGCAAGAACATCCGCGGCGTGATGGTGTACAGCTGACGATTCTGTCTCTGCCGGTTGTCGTCAGGTGGGGCGGAGGGCGTGGTTGAAGTCGGCCCAGAGGTCGTCGACGTCTTCACACCCCACACTGAGGCGAATCAACGTCGGCGGGATGCGTTCCTGACCGGGGATCGCGGCTCGACGCTCCATGGTCGTCTCGACACCGCCGAGTGATGTCGCGTGATTGATCAGTTCGGCGCGGGCGCAGACCTCGGTCGCTCGGTCGCCTGACCCGGTGGTCTCGAACGACATCATGGCGCCGAAGCCGGACATGAACGTCGCAGCGACGGCGTGCGTGCTGTGGCTCGGGAGGCCCGGATACAGCACCCGGGTGATCTCGGGGTGCTGTTCGAGCCGCTGGGCCAACTCCATTGCGTTGGCTTGGGCGCGCTCCACGCGAAGGCTCATCGTTCGCGCACCTCGAATCGTCAGGAATGCCTCCATCGCGCCGATCGTCGCACCGTGGAGGAGTCGGCGGTGATGGAACTCGTCGTGGAGTTCGGCTGAGCGCGTGATCAACACGCCTGCCAGCAGGTCTGAGTGTCCGCCGATGAACTTCGTGGCCGAGTGCATGACCACGTCGGCGCCGAGGTCGAGCGGTCGTTGATTCAGCGGCGTCGCAAACGTGCTGTCGACAGCGACTAGCGTCATGTCGCCCCGCGGAGCACCGCAGATCACGGGGAGGTCGGCGACTGTCATCAGCGGGTTCTCCGGGGTCTCCAGCCAGACGAGATCGCACTCTCGCATCGCATCGAGCCAGGCGGGAGTGTCCGCCTGGTCGAGACGGCGCACCGTCCATCGACCTTGGGCTTCGCCTTCGGCGACGATGCCTGCGACGCCGTGGTAGGGGTCCTCGGGGACAGCGATCGTTGCACCGACGTGAAGTCGCTGGAAGATGACGGCCGCTGCTGCCATCCCAGATGCGAAGGCCAACGCGCGGCCATCTTCCAGACCGCCGAGCAGGTCTTCGAGTGCGTCGGTGGTCGGGGTCCCATCGGATCGGCTGTACAGGCGATCGTCGGGCAGGTAGAAGTTTGAGGCAAACACGGGTGGAACGTTCAACGGCTCGCCGGGGGTGCGGTCTCGCCCTCCTGCGATCAGCCACGTGTCGGTAGTCCAGTCGGGGGTCCCAGTCGTCGATTCGCGCACGGGGGCAGAGTACCTGCGCTCGAATCGTCCGTCGCCCCGAGTCTGCACTGACCGGTGCGAGCGGGAACAGAAGTGAGCAGTAGTTTGCGGTCATGTTGAGCCGCGCAGCGTTGTTGTATGACCAAGGTCAGGCCTGGGTTGTCGAACAGATCGAAGTCGACCCGCCGAAGGCGAACGAAGTACTTGTGCAGTGGAAGGCCGCTGGTCTGTGCCACAGCGACGAGCACATCGTCACCGGTGACATGGTGCCGCCACGCGAGGCGTGGGACGCGATGGGTATCACCGACCTGTTCCCGATGATCGGTGGTCACGAAGGCGCGGGTGTCATCGTCGAGGTCGGGCCCGGCGTGAGGAGCGTCGAGGTCGGCGATCACGTCTCGGCCTCGTTCGTTCCGTCGTGCGGACGCTGCCGTTACTGCTCGACCGGTCGCCAGAATCTGTGCGACTCAAGCGGGGGGACCTTTCTCAAAGGAATGATCACCGACGGCACGAGCCGCCATCGGCTGGTCAGTGGTCCGAAGGCCGGAACCGAGCTGAACCTGTTCGCCAAGCTGGGCACGTTCTCGGAGTACACCTGTGTTGCTGCCGACTCGGTGATCAAGGTGGAAAAGGACCTACCCCTCGAAGCCGTCGCACTCGTGTCGTGCGGTGTCGCCACTGGCTGGGGCTCGGCGACCAATCGTGCCAACGTCGAACCTGGCGACACGGTCGTGGTGGTCGGCATCGGAGGTATCGGGATGAACGCCGTACAGGGAGCGGCGATGGCGGGCGCGCGGCACGTCATTGCGGTCGACCCGATCGAGTTCAAGCGGGAGAAGGCGATGGAGTTCGGTGCGACGCACACGTTCTCGTCGATGGAAGAAGCCTTCCCGCAGGTCAACGAACTGTCGTGGGGGATGATGGCCGACAAGGTGATCATGACGCCCGGCGTGCTGTACGGCGAGATGATGGAGCTCGGGACCAAGTTGGCCGGCAAGGGCGGAACGATCGTCGTGACCGGCATTGCGCCGATGGACCATGGCACATCATCGGTCAACCTGTTCGAGTTGGCGATGTGGAACAAGGAGATCAAGGGGACGATCTTCGGGTCGCTGAATCCCCGTGCGGATATCCCGAAGCTGCTTGGGATGTACCGCGAAGGACAGCTCAAGCTCGATGAGCTGATCACCAAGACGTATGCCCTCGACGAGATCAACGAGGGCTACCGGGCAATGCGCGACGGCGAGAACATTCGCGGAGTGGTCACCTATGTCTGACACTGCTGCATCTGCTGACCTGCGTGCCCTGCTCGACCGGCTGAGAGCCGGTGTGGTCGGCCGCGTCCGCGAAATCGAGCTCGTGATCGCCGCGATCGACGCCAACCGCCACATTCTGATCGAGGGCCCGCCCGGCACCGGCAAATCGACCCTGCTCCGCGGTGTCGCTCGCGAGATGGACATTGGTTTCGAGTTTGTTGAGGGCAATGCCGAACTCACGCCGGCGCGCCTCGTTGGTCACTTCGACCCGGCCCGCGTGCTGAGCGAGGGATATGACCCGGACGTCTTCGTTGCCGGTCCACTTGCCGCTGCGTTGCAGGACGGGTCGTTGCTGTACATCGAGGAACTCAACCGGGTCCCTGAAGAGACGCTCAACGTGCTGATTACCGTGATGAGTGAGCGTGAACTCAACGTGCCTCGACTCGGACGGATTGAGGCAGCGCCTGGCTTCAGGCTGGTGTCGGCGATGAACCCCTTCGACGCGGTCGGCACGGCGCGCATCTCGAGTGCGGTGTACGACCGGGTGTGTCGAATTTCGGTCGACTATCAGTCGCTGGAGGACGAGGCGATGATCGTCCGCAAGGAGACGGTCACCGCCACGCCTGGGCAGTTGAACGACGTCGATGCGGCGTGGCGGGACGGCGTGGTCGCGTTGGTTCGTTCAACGCGCGAGCATCCTGACCTGCGGATCGGCTCGTCGGTACGTGGAGCCATCGACATGGTCATGGTGGCGAATTCGCTGTCGGCAATTCGCGATGCCGAGCCGCACACGCCGAGCGTGTCGCTCGACGCGGCTCTTGTGGCACTGTCAGGGCGGGTGCGGTTGCGGGAGGGCACCAGCCGAACCGCCGAAGATGTCATCCGTGAACTCTGGGAGGCCGTGTTCGGCCGGTCGACGTCCGACGGAGGTGACGGCGAGGGAAAAGCTGGCGCCCCGACTGGGGGCACGACCTCCAGCTGAAGTCGCCGCCGCCCGGCGTCAAGGAAGGCGACGAGGCTGACGAGGCTGTCAGCGACGCGCGGAAGAAGTCCACGTCGCGCCGAGAGCTCGAACGCAACGATCGGTTCGAGGAGATCTCGCCCGAGGTCGGCGAACTTGATGAGCAAGCAATCGAGCGGGCCATGGAAGACGACCCCGACGAGACGATGGCGTTGCTGGCCGACTTGACGGGGGCCACCGATCAGGTGCTGCGCGACCTCGCTCGTCGGCTGGCGGGCAGGCTGTTTCTCGATCTCGCCAAACGTGGCCCGACTCGCCCGCGTGGCGTCGGCCGATTGGAGACGCAGCGCTATCGGCCCGACGGCGGCGATATTGATCTTGATGCCAGCATCGATGCGCTGGTGTCGGCGCGCAGCGAGCAGCGAGCCGTCGACCCAGAGGAGCTGCGGGTTCGAGCCTGGACGACGCCAGACACGGCGATCTGCTTGCTCGTCGATCGGAGCGGCTCGATGGGTGGCGAACCGCTGGCGACCTCAGCGGTTGCAGCGGCATCGATTGCTTGGCGTTCCCCGAACGACTACTCGGTGCTCTCGTTCGGCAAGGAGGTCGTTGCCGCCAAGTCGCAGGATGCCCACAAGTCGAACGAGGGCGTGGTCGATGCGGTGCTGGCGCTCCGCGGTTTCGGCACCACGGACGTGGCAGGTGCGCTCGCTGCTGCTTGCGAGCAGCTTGGCCGGTCGCGGGCAGCGCGGAAGATCACGATTCTGCTGTCGGATTGTCGAGCGACTGCCCATGGATCGGGCGATGCCGAGTCGGCGATCGGCGTGGCGGTTGCCGCACGGCAGGTCGAGGAGCTGCTGATTATCGCGCCTGCCGACGACGACGAGGCGGCTCGGGAGCTCGCGGCGGCGACGGGCAGCCGGATCACCACGGTGACGGGTCCATCAGACGCCGCTGCTGCCTTGGCGCGGGTCCTCGACACCTGATGTTCAGCTTGGGTCGACGACACCGGTGACGCTGTTGCCTCGCCGTTCGGGTGGGGTTCAGGAGCAACTGACGTTGGGGTCGGGGAAGATGCCCATACTGTTCACTTCGGCTTCGACAATTGGCAGTGTCACGAACGGAACTGCCTCGACCGTCGTCGTCGGATCGACGAGATCGACGGGTGAATCGAATGTTGTGGCAGGACCGCTGGTGTCGGTCACTTGCTCGTCGGGGGCTGCCGTGGTGGTGGTCTCAAACACCTGCTCGGGAGCGCTGGCCAACGTTGCGTCGCCGCGGAATACTGCGAAGACGGCCTGCATGTTGGACCCGCCCGTCTGCGGGATCAGCACGGACTGACCCTGAATCGTGGCGCCTCGTGCTTCGATCTGATACGTCGTGATGTCTGCGGGGTCCACTTCACGTAGCACGCCGGCGAACTCGAGTTGCTTGTTGATTGACAAGTTGTTGTCGACGACGACGTAGTCGTCACTGGTGCGGATCAGGGCTCGAATCACACTGGGGTTGAAGGCGCCGGCGGCCAGCAACGAATCAACGGTTCGACGAATGAAGTCCTGCTGGCGCGAGATGCGTCCGAGATCGGAGGTGCCGTCTTGCTTCCATTCGCCGCTCTCGGTCAGGTACTGGAGCTTGCGTGATCGGACGTAGGCCAGTCCATGGTCGCCGTTGAAGTTGAAGCACCCGGCCTCGGGCACGTTGAGGCCGGTGTTTGGGTCGCGCACCGGGAAATCGAAGGGGACCGAAACGCCACCGACCGCGTCAACGAGAATCTTGAAGGCGCAGAAGTCGACCTGGATGTAGTGATCGACCTCGATCAGAAAGTTCTGGTAGATCGTGTCGATCAGGCGTTGTGGATTGTCTCGTTCGTATGCGACGTTTATGCGTTGCTCGCTGGACCGGCCGGCAATGGTCACCCAGAGATCACGCGGGAATGACAAGACAGCGACCTGAGACGTGGCGGGGTTGACGCGCCAGAGCATGATCGTGTCGCTGCGTGCACCGAAGCTCTCTCGTTCGCCGAATGCCCCGGCATATGGCGAGTCAGGGTCGATACAGGCGTTGTTGTCAGCGCCGGTGATCAAGAAATTGCGGGCTGCAGGCTCGGCCGGCGGGAATGTCTCGACAGGTTGCAGTGGCTGATTGGTAGCACTGCCATCGCCCTCGCTTGCGGCGAACGACGATTCACCGTCGGGTGATCCTGCGGCATTGTTGTCGTCGAGCACGACGACGTTGCGGTCTTCGACGACGCGCTGCGCTGCGAAGAGCACCGATCCAGCAGCAAAAGAACCGAAGGCAGCAAGAATGACGCCGGCGATGGTCAGTCGTTGGGGCCAGGTGCGGCGGAGTTGGATC
The DNA here is from genome assembly GCF_963980585.1 of uncultured Ilumatobacter sp. Classification (NCBI taxonomy): domain Bacteria; kingdom Bacillati; phylum Actinomycetota; class Acidimicrobiia; order Acidimicrobiales; family Ilumatobacteraceae; genus Ilumatobacter; species uncultured Ilumatobacter sp. Next base: position 20,636 of record NZ_CAXCAM010000014.1, on the reverse strand, counting down.
GGGGACGGTGGCTCGCAGGAGCTCGCGGGAGGGAACGACTCGGGCGATAGATTGTCGACGGACATGAAGCTGGCGACACTAGCTTCGGTCGCGGCAAGGTGGACCGCAACGAAGCTCAATCATGGCAGGTCTCGTCAGGGGAGTACGACGACTTTTGTGCCGACGTACGCCCAATTCCACATCCAGACAGCGTCGGAGACGGCCTGGCGCACGCACCCTCCGGAGAGCGGCGTGCCGAGCTGGCTGACCGACTGCAGCTTGTAGCCCGTGCTCGTGTCGGTCGGGATCTCGTGGAAGCCGATATTGCCGCCGTTGCAGCTCTTGGCGAACCGGACCATGTACATCCATTGGATCCGCGGGTTCTGAATGGAATGGGTGTACTTCGACCTGGAATACACACGATAAGTGCCGGGGTACGGGTCGCAATACCTGAGTTTGCCGGAAACTCGGTGTTCCTTGATGAGCCGATTGTTGCCGTCGACGACCCAGACCTTTTGCAGCGACTTTGAATACACCGCACGGCGACCAGCTCCGGAGTTGGCCGGAAGGCTGTAGTCAGGTCCTGGGGGGAGCGTTGTGGTCGTGGTGCTTGGTGGCGGATTGATGACGACCTGCGTCCCGCGGTCCGGCGCGCTGGGGACACCGTCAAGAGCGTCATCGCCCTGCATGATGGCCGGACCGACGATGACGGGCGGAAGCGTTGTGGTCGTCGTCGACGCATCTGTGAGCGGGGCTTCAGCGCTGTCGGGCGGCGGATCGGTCTCTGACGGCGCGGCCCCGGAGGCTGCGCTGAAGACCAGGATGGAGGCGGCGGTCATCGACGCGACGGCAAGACCCAACTTCGTGCGCATAAGACAAGACGATACAGGGAATAGGATATGACTTAGGTTCCGCTAGGACCAAGCGTGATTCCGCCCGTCGCTGGGCGCGACCCTCAGTCAGTCGGTGCCAGGGTGATCGCACAGCTGAACCCATCGCCTTCGACAAGGGACACCGTTGCGATCGAACCAGCGTCGCGGAGGTCGCCGTCGCCTGCGATGACGGCGGCGTGCAGCGCGGCTGGGGCCGTGACCACGAGGCTCTCGACGGCAGCCTTCTGGCTTTGCTTCGCCTCGGTCTTCGCCCGCCGGACGTGGGCCAGGGTGTCGATGATTGGGTCGATCAACGTTGCGTCGCCAGTGAGTGCGCTCGGCACGGGCCACGAGGCTGCATGGACGCTGTTGGTGTTCCACCAGCTCCAAGCTTCCTCGGTCGCGAATGGGATCATCGGGGCGAACAGGCGCTGAACGGATCCGAGTGCTTCTCGCAGCGCACGCAGTGCAGAGTTCGCAGCTTCGGGCCCACGCGAGTTGTAGGCGCGGCCCTTGACGAGTTCAACGTAGTTGTCGCAGAACCACCAGAAGAACGATTCCGTCCGGTCGAGCGCTCGGGCGTAGTCGAATGCTTCGAAGCCGGCGGTTGCCTCTGCAATGACCTCGTCGAGCTTGGCCAACATCGACAGGTCGACCGGATCGGTCACTGCATCGGCGAGCGGGATCGACGCGTCTGCTTCCGGGAAGGTCAAGACGAACTTGGTGACGTTGAGGAGCTTGTTGGCAAGCTTGCGGCCGACCTTCATCTGATCTTCGCTGTACGCAGTGTCAACGCCCGGGCGGCCCGAAGCAGACCAGTAGCGCACGGCGTCAGTGCCGTACTGGTCGAACAGGTCCATCGGGGTGACAACGTTGCCCTTCGACTTCGACATCTTCTTGCGGTCCGGGTCAAGAATCCATCCGCTGAGCGCGGCGTGGCTCCAGGGTGCGACGCCATGTTCGTGGTGGCTGCGCGTGATCGTGGAAAAGAGCCAGGTACGGATGATGTCGTGGCCTTGAGCGCGCATGTCGTAGGGGAAGACACGTTCGAACAGACCGTCGCCCTCTTCCCAATGCCCGGCGATCTGAGGCGTGAGTGATGATGTCGCCCACGTGTCGAGGATGTCAGGGTCGCCCGCGAAGCCGTTCGGCTGGTCACGCTGGTCTGCGCTGAAGCCGTTCGGCACGTCGGTCGACGGATCGATCGGCAAGAGGTCCTCGCTCGGCAGCAACGGCTCGTCGTACATCGGCTCCCCAGCGGCGTCCAGGCGATACCAGATCGGCACCGGGACGCCGAAGAAACGCTGACGGCTCACGAGCCAGTCACCGTTGAGACCCTCGACCCAGTTGTCGTAGCGGTGCTGCATGTGGCCTGGGTGCCAATCCATCTCGGTGCCACGTGCGACGAGGTCGGCGCGCAGGTCTGCGTCGCGTCCACCGTTGCGGATGTACCACTGACGCGACGTCACGATCTCAAGGGGCCGGTCGCCGCGTTCGTAGAACTTCACGGGGTGCTGCAGGGGCCGGGGCTCACCGATGAGGATGCCCTGCTCAGTGAGTTGTTCGACCACCGCACGCTGCGCTTGATTTGGGTACTTGCCGGCAATCAGCGCATAGGCCTCGGGATCGACGTCGTGCGGTGCGTCGGGCAAGAGTCGGCCGTCGCGGCCGATGATGGCGCGCATCTCGAGGTTCAGCTCCCGCCACCACGTGACGTCGGTGGTGTCGCCGAACGTACAGATCATTGCAATGCCGGTGCCCTTGTCGGGCTGGGCCAACTCGTGAGCGCGGATCTCGATCTCTTGGCCGTAGAGCGGCACGATCACCTTCGTGCCGAAATGCGGCTGGAAACGTTCGTCATCGGGGTGCGCAACCAGTGACACGCAGGCAGCGAGCAGCTCAGGGCGCGTGGTGTCGATGTCGATCGAGCCGGTTCCGTCGGCTTTCTGGAACGGGATCTTGTGATACGCGGCGGGCCGCTCACGGTCTTCCATCTCGGCTTGGGCGACGGCAGTCCGGAAATCAATGTCCCACAGTGTCGGGGCTACCTGGCTGTAGGCCTCGCCGCGCTGCACGTTCCGCAAGAAGGCGCGCTGGCTGACGCGGCGGCTGCGCTCATCGATAGTGGCGTAGTGCTGCTCCCAGTCGACGCTGACGCCGAGGCGGCGGTAAAGGGCTTCGAAGACCTTCTCGTCTTGCTCGACGAGTTCGTCGCACAGTTCCAGAAAGTTCGGTCGCGAGATCGGCACGGCTTGGTGCTTCTTCGGTGGGTCGCCGCGGAACGGCGGCTCGAAGCCGGCTTCGTAGGAGTGGCTCGGGTCGCAACGCACGCCAAAAAAATTCTGCACGCGACGTTCGGTGGGCAGGCCGTTGTCGTCCCACCCCATCGGGTAGAAGACCTTCTTGCCCTTCATCCGTTGGTAGCGGGCGACGATGTCGGTGTGGGTGTAGCTGAAGATGTGACCCATGTGCAGCGACCCGCTGACGGTGGGTGGAGGCGTGTCGATGGAAAAGACGTCGTCCCGTACCGCTGACATGTCGAAGGAGTACGTGCCATCGGTGTCCCACTGGTCTGCCCAGCGGTTCTCGATGCCGTCGAGTGTCGGCTTGTCAGGAATGTTCGCCATAAGTGGGCCAGGCTATCCACCGCTGTCGGCCCGCCCGCAGGACGTTGCGATGACGAAGCCCTGCGTCTGTGGGGGTGTTCGTCATCACGTTGCACTGGGGTGTGGAGAGAGGGCGTGGGCTGGTCGAGGGTCCGTCGTAGAATCGGCGACGTGCTGCACCTGTATGACACTGCATCAAGATCCGCGCGTGAGCTGGCTCTTCGCGACCCGGGCAAAGTCAGCATCTACCTGTGTGGGCCCACGGTCTACGGTCCGGCGCACCTCGGGCACGGCCGCGCCACGCTGAGCTACGACATCCTGCGCCGCTACCTTGAGTGGACTGGCCTGGAGGTGCGGTTGGTGTCGAACATCACCGACATCGACGACCAGATCATCAAGCGCGCCAACAACGAAAACCGGCCGTGGAAGGACATCACCACGAAGTGCGAGGCAATGTGGTTCGAGGCGATGGACGGCATCAACGTCAAGCGTCCGACCGACATCCCGCGTGCGACCGAGTACGTCGAGGGCATGGTCGCGATGATCGGCGAGCTGGTGGACCTGGACAAGGCCTATGCCACCGATGACGGGGTGTACATGGACGTCGAGTCGGTCGACGACTACGGCGCGCTCGCATTCCAGACGCTCGATGACATGCGAGCCGGTGGCGGCGAGCGCGAAGTCGTCGGCGCCGGTCAGAAGCGGCACCCTGCCGACTTCGTGCTGTGGAAATTCTCGAAGCCCGGTGAGCCGGCATGGCCATCACCCTGGGGCGAGGGTCGGCCAGGCTGGCACAGCGAGTGCGTGGCGATGAGCCTTGACCTGCTCGGTGAGGGCTTTGATCTCCACTGCGGCGGGCAAGACCTGAGGTTCCCGCACCACGAAAACGAACGCGCGCAGGCCGTTGCGCTCGGCAAGAAGTTCGCCAACCACTGGATGCACCACGCCTTCATCGTCGACGGCGAGGGCGAGAAGATGTCGAAGTCGATCGGCAACGTGTCGAACCTGCTCGACCTCATCGAGCACTACGACCAGCGTGCCTACCGCTTGGTGCTGCTGCAGTCGCACTATCGCAGCCCGATCACCCTGGACCAGGCCACCATCGATGCGGCGGTCACCTCGCTCGAGCGTCTCGACGGGTTCGCCGCAAGAACGGCGGGCCTCGCTGCCGAGCCAGACGATGACGTGATTGCAGCGTTCAGCACAGCGATGGACGACGACCTCGACACGCCCAAGGTGATGGCGCTCGTGTTCGATACAACCCGCCGGGCCAACGTTGGCCTTGAAGCGGGTGAGGACGTGGCTGGTCTGGTCGCTGCGGTCCACGAGATGTGCGCTGCGCTCGGCCTTGAGCTGTCGGCTGGATCCGACGTGCCCGACGAGATCGCGGCCCAGGCGGCAGCGCTGGACGCTGCTCGCTCGGCGAAGGATTTCGGTGTGGCTGATGCGATCCGCGACGAGTTGCAGGCGGCTGGCTGGATCGTCGAGACGACCAAGAACGGCACCGCCGTTCGTCGCTGAGCGTTCGACGGATCCCATGCTTGGCATGAACAGTTCATTTCGCGCCTCGTCCGAGCGCTCTCTGGTGTGGTGATCTGCAGTGATGGATGACGGACGCGCCTACGGACGGCCAGTGGGTGTTTCCGACCCAGAGTTGTTTCAGACTGGCGCCGGCACGCCGTCGGGTGAACTGTTGCGTCGCTATTGGCAGCCCGTGGCGTTGTCGAGCGAGGCGACGTCCATCCCGCGCGAGGTGCGGCTACTCAGCGAAGACCTCGTGCTGTATCGATCGCTCGATGGAACGCCGGGCCTGCTCGAACCCCGATGCTGCCATCGCGGCACCAGCCTCTTTTACGGGCGGGTCGAAGAGGATTGCATCCGTTGCCCGTACCACGGGTGGGCATTCAGTGCTGATGGCACCTGCACTGACCAGCCGTGCGAGCCGGACCGTGGTCGCAACAAGTCTTCGTATCGGCAGCCGTGGTATCCGGTTCAGGAGTTCGGCGGGGTGATCTTCACGTACATGGGTCCGCCCGAGAAGCAGCCTGACTTCCCGCGCTACGACATCTTCGAAGACATTGGCCATGACGAGGAGTTTCACGTCGTCGATCACTTCGCATTCGGTGGCCCGAACGTGGCGCCGTGCAACTGGTTCCAGACACACGAGAACGTGATGGATCCGTACCACGTGTTCATCTTGCACAACGCGATCAGCGGACCGCAGTTCGATCCCCGTCTCGAGATCTGGCCGCGCATCGACTGGCAGCGTCACGAGTGGGGGGTCACGGCCACGCAGGATCGTGAGCTGCCAGATGGCACCACATTGCACCGCATTACCGAGACGCGTCTGCCCAACATTCGAGTGGTTGCGACGCCAACGCTGGCGTATCTCGGCAAGACGAACAACATGTCGTGGGCACAGCCGATCGACGACACGCACACGCGCGTGTTCTGCATCCTCCGCATCCCGAAGGGGTCACCGCCGCAGGGACTCGGTACATACGGGCCCGACGCCAAGGGATGGTTCGATCTCACGGATGAGGAGCACCAGACCTACCCCGGCGACTACGAGACACAGGTCGGTCAAGGGCCGATCACCTTGCACTCCGAGGAGCGGCTGTCGTCGAGTGACCGGGGGGTGTCGATGGTGCGCCGGCAGTACAAGGAGCAGATCCGCATCGTTGCTGCAGGTGGTGACCCAATGGGAGTGACGTTTGCTGATGCTGCGCCCGTTGAGCTGGTTGCCGGCAACTACGTCATCGACGGCGACACCGATTTTTCCGTCGTTCCGATTGCGGAGACGTTGGACTCGTAACGTTTCTGCCGCGAAGTTACCGGCAGGTAGAAAGTCTGGTTACCCGCCGGTAATTTAAAGACATGACCGATTTCTCCATGAAGCTCAATGAGGATCAACTCACCCTCCAGAAGTGGGTGCACGACTTCGCCGAGAACGTCGTTCGTCCAGCGGGTGAAGAGTGGGATGAGAAAGAAGAGTTCCCGTACCCCATCGTCGAGCAGGCCAAGGAGATTGGCCTGTACAGCTGGGAGTTCATGGCCGAAGCCATGATGAACGACCCGACTGGGCTGTCGATGCCGATTGCGATCGAAGAGCTGTTCTGGGGCGACGCAGGCATTGGTATGGCCATCATGGGCTCCGGTCTCGCTGCTGCAGGCATCGCGTCGTCGGCGACGCCCGAGCAGCTGATGGAATGGGTGCCGCAGTGTTACGAGAATGCCGACACCGGCAAGTTGGCCCTCGGCGCGTTCTGCGCTTCGGAGCCTGACGCCGGATCTGACGTCGGTGGCTACCGCACATCAGCCAAGTACGACGAGAAGACCGACGAGTGGGTGCTCAATGGCACCAAGGCGTGGATCACGAACGGTGGCATCTCTGACATTCATGTCGTCGTCGCCGTCGTCGACCCCGAGCTGGGATCGAAAGGGCACGCATCGTTCGTCGTCCCACCTGGGACGAAGGGTCTGTCGCAGGGCCAGAAGTACAAGAAGCACGGCATCCGTGCCAGCCACACCGCCGAGGTGGTCCTCGACGACGTGCGTGTTCCGGGCCGCTGCTTGCTCGGTGGCAAGGAGAAGCTGGACGAGCGCATCGCCCGCGTGCGTCGCGGTGAGAAGGGCAACTCGCAGGCAGCGATGCAGACCTTCGAGGCCACTCGGCCGGCCGTTGGCGCCCAGGCGCTCGGTGTCGCCCGCGCCGCCTACGAGTACTCCCTTGAGTACGCGAAGGAACGCGAGGCGTTCGGTCGCAAGATCATCATGAACCAGTCGATTGCGTTCATGCTCGCCGACATGGCGACCGAGATCGAGGCCTCTCGCCTTCTGATCTACCGGGCTGCCTGGCTGGGAAAGAACAAGGGCTTCAAGAACGCCGAAGGCTCGATGGCCAAGCTCAAGGCTGCACGCACCGCCACCTGGGTCACCGAACGTGCCATCCAGATCCTGGGCGGCTACGGCTACACCCGTGAGTACCCCGTCGAGCGCTGGCACCGTGACGCCAAGATCCACGACATCTTCGAAGGCACCGAGCAGATCCAGCAGCTCGTGATCTCTCGGGCCATCTCTGATCTTCGCATCGAATGACCTCTGAGCTGGGGTGATGCAGCGCTGACGGTCCGTTGCTGCGGACTTGTGGGTTGCGTTGCTGAAGTACCTGATGTCGAGTTTGTGGTCCAAAACGGAGGGTTTGTGGTCCAAGCCGCCCGCGAACCGTTTTTGACGGTCGTCGCTCAGCCACCGGATCGCTGAAAATCACTCATATAAGTGACCATAACGGCGCAGTGTCACACGCCAAGGCGGATCCAGCCTTGCCGCCGGTCAGCGGCGTCGCAGGGCTTGTCGGATCAGTCCGGTCACGATCTTGCGGCTCGTGTCGACCGGAAGTTTCTGCCACACGTGGAGCCGGTCCCACGTCTCCCAGCTGGTGTGGAGATCGAGGAGTTCGAGGACCTCGGCGGCGACGTCGTCGTCGAGTGTGGAGAGTTCGTGTTCGAAGGTCCGGGTCAGCTGCTTGCGGAAGTGTGCGGCCAGAAAGGCCTGCTGTTGCTGAAGTTCGGGCGAGCGATGTATCCGCACGAGCGTGGAGCGGCGTACCGGCGCGACGGTCTCGTAGAACTCGGCGCGGTGGGCAGCAATGCCGTCGATCCGTTGTGTTTGAGTGCCGGTCAGCGGGCGAGCCCGGAACAGCTCGCCGTGGAGCTCGAGAAGTCGTTCGGCCATCGCGACCGCCAGCGCTTCTTTGTCCTGGAAATGGGTGTAGATGGAACGGGTCGTCCGTCCGACACGACTGGCGATGTCCTCGATCGTCGGGGTGAGGTTTCCTTCTGCGTAGAGGTCGAAGAGCGCGTCGATCACGGCCTCGCGGGTGCGTTGACCGCGTGCGAGGCGCCCGTCGTCGCTCGTCTCCGTCATGCGGTACCGACGGTAGCGACCAGTGCAGTTGTCAGTTGGGTGAGCGCATCGCTTGAATCAGCATGCTCGACGAGGTTGGTCGTCTCGTCGTGGTCGGCGTCGAGGTCGAAGAGTTCGACGGCATCGCCGGTGTCGGCGTTGATGGTGGCGCGCCAATGGCCGTCGGTGATCGCGTGCCACGTCGGCAGGTCCGGCCGCATCCGGATCATGCTCGCGACGTGGTCGCGGGTCGGTGCGCCATTCCCGATCACGAACGGCACGAGCGACTGTGATGGTGCGCCGTCGAGAGGCCTGGCGTTGCCGGCGTCGAGGAGCGTGGCGGCGACGTCGAATGCCTGCACCGGAGCCGACTCGACCCGGCCGGCGATGTCGGAAGTGCCAGCAGGTGGCCGCACGATGAGCGGGACTCGGACCGATGATCGGTAGAAGTTCATCTTTGCCATAACGCCGTGGTCGCCGAGCATCTCGCCGTGGTCGGACGAGTAGACGATCCACGTGTTGTCGAGTTGGCCACGTTGTTCGAGGAGAGCGAGGAGGTCGCCGATGCGCTGGTCGATCAACGAGACCATTGCGTAGTACTGGCGTGCGCCGGCCAGCACGAACTCGTCGGTCAGCAGTTCGCTGTGTGAGTGCATGCGCAGGAACTTGAGTTGTTGGGCCCAGTCGTCGGTCGTCGCGACGGGCTTGGACCGCGCGGTGCGTTCGATGTGGGCGTTGGCGTAGTGCTCGGCCCAGATCGGGTCGCCCATCAGCGGCACGTGCGGTTGCACGAACGAGAGCTGCATGAACCATGGCCGGTTGGCTGGTTGGCGGCTGATCCACTGTTGGGCCTCGTCGGCCAGGAAGCAGGTGAGGTCCAACTCCTGGGGGACGGGTGACGTGATGCCCTTCCAGTGGCCGTCGCCGCCGCGGAAGTTGTCCCGCACCACCTGCTGGTACGCCTCGAATGCACCGTGCTCGCGCAGGAACGTCATGTACGGGGTGTCGATGTCGAAGAGGTGGACGTACTTGTCGAACTCCTCGACGACGTGATCGAACCCGAAGCTGCCGATCCACTCCTCGGTCGGCAGCGGCGTTCCAGGCTCGGCGCCCATTGGCCAGGCGTCGAAGTGTGTCTTGCCGACTGAGGCCGTGGTGTATCCCGCCTCCTGCAGACGACGGGGGAAGGTGTCCCACTCCGGCCTGCAGTTGCCGGCGAAGTTGCCGAGCACCCCGTGGTCGTTCGGGTATCGGCCGGTGAGCAGCGACGCACGGGCGGGCTGGCAGATCGGGCTTTCGGTCCACGCGTGGTCGAAGCGCACGCCTTCGGCTGCGAGGCGGTCGAGGTGTGGCGTGACGATGACGTCGTTGCCGGCGCAACCGATCGCATCGGCGCGGTGCTGATCGGCGTAGATGAATAGGAGGTTGGGTCGGCTCTGGTGGTCTGGCTCGCTCATTGCACCACACCCTCCCACGAGATGATCCCCTGCTTGAGACGGATGCCGCTTGACTTGTACAACCCCTTGCTCGGATACGGGGCAATCTCTTTGGAGCGAGCGCGGCAGAGGTCGGACTTGATCTTTCGTGCCCGGATGACCGCTGGTTCGTCGTCGGGGCCAAGAGCGACGAGGTCGATCACGTGCATCGCCAGCTGTGGGTCCCCGTCGGCGGCCAGCGTTTCGGCTCGAGCGATCACGGCATCAGGGTCGGCGATGGCATCGAACGTGACGCGAGCCACCTCGGCCGGTGCTGATGGGTGCAGCGAGGTGGGGTTGCGGTCCCACCAGCCGCTCTCCTCGCGGATCAGGTCGCGGACGATGTAGTCGGGGCTGCCGTAGGCGTGGCTGAGCCATGGGTAGTCGAAGATCTCGGGCGGGTAGGAGATGTCGGCGAGGATATCGCGCTCGTTCATCCCATGGTTGAGGCGGTCGATCACCTCTGCTCGGAGCCAGCGCAGTGCCCGTGATGTGGTGGTCATCCGTTTGAGGTTGAGTTCCGCGCCGACGACGAAGTCGCCGAACTCAATCACCAGAATCTCAGGTCGCAACTCGGCAAGCCGGTCGATCGTGTCGGCCCAACGTCCGGTCAGGCGCAGCGACCGCTGTGGGGTCCCGACGTTGGGGATGAACTCGGCGGGCACGGCCGCGCCGGTGAACAGCGTGCTGGTCTCGGGCAGCCACATCGCCAGAGCGTCATCGGTCTCGGAAGGCACCCACAGCAGCTCGATGCGCGGCTCGGCTTCGCGCAGCACTAGATGGTCGTCGAACGTCTCGGTCGGATCGTGCCGCACCGGGTCGAATCGCGCCGAGATGCCGGGGAACTGCATTTCGTTGAGGATCATCTGGTAGCCCTCGGTCTCGCGATACCGCTCGTAGCGCAGCGGCAAATTGCGGTGTGCGATGAGCCGGGGTGCCGCGTCGCCACGCTCTGCGTTGTGCTCGAGCCACTGTGGGACGCCGAAGTTGTAGCCGAAGTGACCGTGCGAGTAACAGATCGCGCTCACCGGCGAGTCGGTGACTACCCGCAACGCAGCAATCATGTTGTCGGTCTTGCGCCCGCCCGGCCCGGTGTCGACCACCACCACGCCGTCGGGCGTGTCGACGGCGAATCCATTGCCTTGCGACGGCAGTACCCAGACGCCGGGCGTCACCGGAGTTGCTTGCGGAGTTGCTGCACTCATCAGGACCAACCTCCATCGTGGGCGACGAACTGCCCGGTGACGAATCCGCACGTGCCGTCGAGGTATGCACAACACAGCGCCGCGCATTCCTCGACCGAACCCAGGCGCTTCATCGGGACTCGCGAGACGACCTTCTCGAGCCCCTCGGGCGTATCGGCCCCGTTGGCCGCGATGAACCCGTCGAAGTCCATGAAATTGGTGCCGAGCGCATTGACCTGAACGCCGTGGCGGGCCACATCTGCGGCGACATTCTTCACGAGGTGGGTGGCCCCTGCGCGCAGCGCCGAGTAGAGCGGCGCCGCCGGCAACACCCGATTGCCGGCCGAGCTGGTGATCATCAGCACCTGTCCTTCGCCGCGCTCGATCATCGAGGGCAGCACCGCCTTCATGAACTGGTACGGGGCGTCGATCAGGCCGCGTTCGAGCTTGTGAAGGTCGGCCGTAGTCGACTTCAGTAAGCGACCGGTGACGATCTCACCAGTGAATGCAGTGGCCGCGTCAATACGACCAAATCGATCGAGGCCGGTCTGCACGAGCCGCTCGGCGACCTCCACGTCGGCGAGTTCCCAGACGTGCTCGGCGACCGCAACGGTGGCACCGAGGGCCTCGAGCTCGTCGACGAGACCGGGCTCCGGATCCCCGATGACCAGGTCATGGCCCCGCCGAGCGAGTTCACGCGCTAGGGGCGGGCCGACGTAGAAGCTCGTGTTCGCGATGAGTGCGACACGGCGGCCCATCTCATGTGGGGTGGTGGTCATACGGTCTCCGGTTCTGGTTGGATCTTGAACACACCGTCGCGCTCACCGCGGATACGCACGACTGGGGCCAGCTTCTTCCCTGCGAAATATAGTTTCATATACTGTGAAATTAACATGCTAGGTTCCGCGTTGATGGAAATCATCCTGACCGGAACCGGATCGCCGTTGCCCGACCCAAACCGCGCCGGCCCATCGAGTCTCGTGAAGGCGGACGGCACGCACATCCTTGTCGACGCAGGTCGAGGTGTCGTTATGCGCCTGGCGGCAGCAGGGTCAGATCCCGCTCTGCTCGCGGGTGTGCTGATCACCCATCTGCACAGCGACCACATCTGCGCGCTTAACGACGTGATCACCACGCACTGGGTCAGAACCCGCGAAATCACACCGTTGAAGATTTTCGGACCGGTGGGCATCGCGCGGTTCGTCGAGCGGCAACTGCACGCACTGGAGGACGACATCGGCTACCGGGTGGAACACCATGACCCGCTCGTGCGCGGCCCGCAGGTCGAGGTCACCGAGCTGCAGCCCGGCGACGAGTTCCGCATCGGTGACGTCGATATCATCACCGCAGCGACGCAGCACGCGCCGGTCCACCCGACGATCGGATTCCGACTCAAACACGAGGGCGCAGTTGCGGCACTCGTGGGCGACACGATTCCGTGCGACGGCGTCGATCAGCTCGCCGCCGGTGCTGACGTCTATGTGCAGACCGTCCTCCGCAAGGACATCGTCGAACTGCTGCCAGGCGAGATGGCCCAGGACATCCTCGAGTACCACTCGGGTGTCGTCGAAGCGGCACAGACTGCGGCGCGTGTCGGCGCGAAGCGACTCGCACTGACCCACATGGTCCCGGCGCCGACGCCCGAGCAGTACCCCGAGTGGATCGCCCTGGCCGCCGAGCACTACGACGGTGAGATCGTCATCGGCAACGACCTCACCACGATCATCGTTGAGCACCACAACTGAGAGAGGGACTTCGCATGAACGACTTCAAGGGAACCATCGGCCGCACGTTGGCCGATTCTGTTCCGCACTTCGACGAGCGACCCCATCCCGGTCGTGGTGCGCCCAACGTGGTGATCGTGCTGCTCGACGACCTCGGGTACGCACAGTTCGGCTGCTACGGCTCGGACATCGACACACCGAACATCGACGCACTCGCAACCGGCGGCGTGCAGTTCACCAACTTCCACGTGACGCCAGTGTGCTCGCCCACGCGTGCAGCGCTCCTCACCGGTCGGTCGCAGCACGCGGTCGGGATGCGTGGCCTGTCGGGCTGGGTTACCGGGTTCCCTCACGCGACGGGCCACATCTCGAACGCTGCGGCAACTGTCGCCGAGGTGCTGCGCGACGAGGGGTATGCAACGTTGTGTGCGGGCAAGTGGCACCTGATGCCGGGCACGCACATCTCTGCAGCGGGTCCGTTCGACCAGTGGCCGTTAGGCCGCGGGTTCGAGCGCTTCTACGGGTTCTTGCCGGGCGAGACCGATCAGTTCAACCCTGAGTTGGTGCGCGACAACAGCTTCATCGATCCGCCGGCTAGCGCGGACGAGGGATACCACCTCTCCGAAGACCTGGTTGATCAATTACTGCTGATGGTCAACGACAACAAAGGGTTGCGCCCCGATCGGCCATTCTTCGCTTACCTGCCCTTCGGTGCGACGCATGCGCCGCACCAGGCACCCGATGCGTACCTGCAGAAGTACCGCGGCCGGTACGACGAAGGCTGGGATGTGGTGCGCCAGCGCTGGTACGAGCGTCAGGTCGAGCTCGGCGTGGTCGAGTCGAATACCTCGCTCGCGCCACGCAACCCAGGTGTCGAGCCGTGGGACGACCTGTCGGACAATCAGCAGCTGCTCGCCGCTCGCCTGCAAGAAGCCTTCGCCGCGTTCCTTGATCACACCGATGATCAGATCGGCCGGTTCGTCGATGGGCTCCGAGCGATGGGTGAGCTCGACAACACGATCTTCGTGCTGATGTCCGACAACGGCGCTTCCCAGGAGGGCGGTGCCGCGGGGACGATGCACGAGATGAAGCACTTCCAAGGCATCGTCGAATCGCCCGACGAAGCGGTCGAGAAGATCGACGACATCGGCAGGCCGAACAGCCACACGAACTATCCGTGGGGTTGGTCGCAGTGCGGCAACTCTCCGTTCCGTTGGTACAAGACACATACGCACGAGGGCGGCGTGCACGTGCCGATGGTCGTGCATTGGCCCGCCGGTCTCGGCGAGCACGCCGGCACGAAGCGTAACCAATTCACCTACATCTCCGACGTGGTGCCGACAATCTATGAACTGCTCGGCGTGACGCCACCCGAGGTGTACCGAGGGGTCGAACAAATGCCGGTGACCGGACATTCGTTTGCGTCGATCCTCGACGATGCTGACGCCCCTGCGACGAACACGCTCCAGTACTTCGAGTTCGCCGGGAACCGCGCTCTCGTTGCCGATCTCGATGGTGTGCTGTGGAAGGCGGTTGCCCGGCACTTCCCCGGCGCCGACTTCGAGACCGAACCGTGGGAGTTGTTCAATCTCTCGGCCGACCCGTCGGAGTGCCACGACCTTGCGGAGGCCGAGCCAGATCGCTTGGCGCAGCTGATCGAGCTGTGGTGGCAGGAGGCGGAGGTCCACGGGGTGCTTCCGCTCGACGAGCGTCGCATCGAGTTGTTCATTCCCCGCTTGGACGAGCACTCGGTGCATCGACCCGACCGTCGGTACGTGTACCGGACGCCGATGACCCAGATCCCCACGCGAACCTCCGCCTCGCTGACTGATACGCAAGTCGACATCACCGCCCGAGTGACCGGGACGGCTGACGCAGCGGGAGTGCTCATCGCGACGGGCAACGAGAACTCCGGCTGTTCGGTGTTCGTGCAGGACGGCAAGCTCATCGTCGACTACAACGCGTTCGGCGACCACACGATCGTCGAGTCAAATATCCAGGTGCCTGCGGGTGATTGCACGCTAGGTGTCCACCTCGAGCGCACCGGTATCGACGGGTTCGTCGAGGTGTTGATCGACGGGCAGGCCTGTGGTCGAGAGACGGTGCCGCGGTACTTGGTGACGTTCACCTCCGTTGGGATCAGCGTCGGCGAGGACCACCGATCGGCCGTATCGGCTCGATACTCAGCGCCTTTCGCTTACAGCGGCACGCTGCACGACGTCTCCGTCCAACTCCCTGACGGGCGCGACGCTGACGCCGATGAGGTCATCGCCGCTCGCGAATGGTCGCGCCAATGACGAAACGCACAATCTCGACTGGAGCTCCCATGACCAGAACACGACTTCCACTGGCGACGATGGCCGTTGCCGCGTTCGCTTGTTTGGCGGTCGTCGCCGCAGCGTGCAGTGGTGGCTCCGCGAGCAGCGACAGCGCATCCGAAGGCCCGCGGGCGACGGTGAGTGGTGGTGGCGAGCCAGCGGGGAGCGACGACGTGGCTGCCACTGATGCGCCAGCCGCAACCGTCGCTCCTGTCGTCAGCGAGGGGCAGATCGTCGAGGACGTTGCCGAGGACGAGGACATTGATGAGGAGGCCGGACCGATTCCGGGTGGCACGTTGCGGTTCGCCCTTGAGGCCGATGTCGATGGGCTGAACCCGACGACCTCGTCTCTGTCGGCACCCGGCCGCATGATGGCCCTCGCGGTGTTCGACACGCTGACCGCGTTGGACGTCGACGGCAACGTCGTGCCGTATCTGGCCGAGTCGGTCGAGCCGGTCGACGGCGACCTGACGAGGTGGCGGGTCGTCGTGCGGGAGGGGATCACATTCCACGACGGCGCGCCCCTCACCGCCCAGGCGGTGCAGGCGAACTTCGATGCCCAGCTGGCGAGCCCGATTGTCGGGCTGGCCCAGCGCCCGTTCTACCCGGCCGAAGGACCGTCGACCGTGGTCGACGAGCGGACGATCGAGTTCTCGATGCTCGAGCCGAACGCAGTGTTCCCTGCCTGGTTGTCGACGCAGCTCGGCATGGTTGCTTCACCGGATTGGCTTGCGGCGGCCGCCGCAGATCCGACGCTGAACCAGGAACCGGTCGGCACCGGACCGTTCGTCTTCGAGTCTCGCTCGCTGGACTCGGTCACCCGGCTCGTCCGCCACGGCGGATGGTGGGGTGGCGACGTCCACCTCGACGCGTTGGAGTTCCGACCCATCCCCGACGCATCGACTCGCGCTGATCTCTTCTTCTCGGGCAACGTTGAAGGCCTCCACACCACGGACCCCGCCACCGTGGGCGATCTACGCGACGAAGACAGCGCGCAGAACATCGTCGACGAGACCGGTCAGGAACAGTTCGTCCAACTCAACACGTCCTCGCCGCCGTTCGACGACGTGCGGGCTCGGCGGGCCTTGGCGCTCGCAACCCCGTTGCGGGACTACCGCGATCTGATCGGGTTGGGCATCGCCCGCGACGCCGACCAGATGTTCGTTCCAGGGAGCGACTTTTACAATCCCGACGTCGTGCAGCAGGGTGACGATCCCGCCGCAGCGGCCGCCCTCTCCGCGCAATACTGCGCCGACGTGCCCGACGGCTGCTCTGACGGACGGATCGACGTCGAGTTCCAATTTCCTGCCGCCGGGGTGGTCGGGGCGCGCCAGGCCGACATCCTCGACCAGGGGTGGAGCGCGGCGTTCAACGTCAACTTCGACGAACTCGCCCAAGACCAACACATCGTGCAAACCGTGTTGGGTCAGTATCAGGCAACGCTGTGGCGAGGGTTCGGGTCCCTCGAGCCGGCGACGAACCGCCAGACGTTGATGTGTCGCACGATCGGCGAAGGCATCTCGCTCAACGGGACAAGGTTCTGCTCCGAGGAGCGCGACGACCTGATTCTCGACGCCCAGGCCCAGCCCGACAAAGCGGACCGCGCCGCTAATTGGCAGGCGGTTGTTCAGGACATGAACGACGCCTCCACCCGCATTTTCCTCGTCCACACCATCTGGGACAACGCGTTCAGCGAGTCGGTTCGCGGTGTGTGCGAGCGCACGTCACCCGATGGTGTACCACTGCGGTGCGTCGTCAACGGAGTCAACTGGTTCGATTCGGTCTGGCTCAGCGACTGACCGATCGCCGTCATGGCAAAGTTGAGGCGATCCGGTTCAGTTGCTGCTCCCGCCCTCACAGCCCGGCTGCGGGATCAACAACCACAGTGTCAAGGCTGCGGCAGAGCGACCCTAAATTGTCGCGCCGCCGTAGGGGACCACGGCGGGGTCCTGTGTGGCCCGGTGGGGGACGAGTTCGTCACGCGGCGTGGGAAACGGAGTCACCCGGACCTGGCGTTGATGTACTCGCCCGGTCGCAGGGAGAAGTCGACGACGACTTAGTCGCCGACCCGCGCATCCTCCGATTCGAACTCCACCACGTCGGCACCCGTTGATAAGGCGGCGGCGCCCGACATCCAGGATCGGTGGCACGATGTTCGTAGGCTGGACTGATTCGTTCAGACAGATGAGGCTGACGCTTTGCCTGGCTTGGTCAGCGGGATGAGACCCCGTTTACGGGCGTCGCTCACTCGCTTCGGCCCGCTCGACGGCGCTAGTCCCCGTGCTGTGGCGACTGTTGCCGACGGATGTGGGCTGTCTACAGCTATGGCGATTAAGTAGACCAGTGCGTCGACTGCAAACGGGTCGGAGCCTTCGTTATCTTTCACGATTCCTTGCCAACCGCCTTCGCCAAGAAGCTTGATTTCAAGGTCGGTTTGAATGGCCTGACGCATTGAGATCCTTGCAATGCGACTGACGCTTATTGGCTCACCGTTAGGGTCCGAGGTGAAGGTGACCCTGGTCGGGACCAGTTTGCTTTCACGTGAACTCCATTTGAGTTGGAGATCAACGTCGTAAGTGTCGGTCTCTCTGATGGTGATGTTCACCTCGGTTGGGACTTTGTACGTCGGACCGCCGAGTGGCCCAACCTCGGTTGTCTCGGTCGCAAAGGTCAGTCTCATTACCATTTCCTAAAGACTAACAAGTTGGGTTCTAAGGCTTTGACGTAACGGCTGGCTAGGCTTTTTTGTGGTGGAAAGACGAGTCGGTCCAAAGCACCACCTGAAAAAACTGAGCTGATCAAATTCACAGACACCCTGTCACAACACGTGAGAAGCTTCGCCAGCCCGTCGCGCTACGGCGAATGTAGCCAGCACAGGTGGACATCGCGTTGTGGTGCAGCGCTCGTCGTAGCAAGTCTGCTTTCAGCGTGCGACTCGGATATTGCTGCTCAGCCAGCTCCTGCTGCCAGCAGTAACCGAGAAACAGCTGCCAACGGGGTCCTTTAAGTTCTCGGTGGTGCTTGGACAGGCCGGACATCGTTGTACGTGTCGATGTTGCGCAGCGCTGGAACGAACGCGGCGAACCCGGCGGCGATCGCCATCGTTGCAATGCCTCCGCCGGCAATGGCCCACGGCACCCCGATCGCGCGGGCAGCGACGCCGCTCTCGAACGCGCCCAATTCGTTCGAGGCGCCGATGAATACGCTCTCGACTGCTGTCACGCGACCCAGCTGCGAGTTTGGCGTGGCGAGTGGCACCAGCGTCGAACGGATGGTCATCGAGACCATGTCAGCGCCTGCGGCGATGACGAGCGAGACGAATGCGACCACGTAATTGGTCGTCATTGCAAGCGTGACGTGGAACGCGCCGAACGTTGCAACGACGGCGAGCAAGGTCGGTCCGACGCGCCGGGTCACGGGCCGTCGTGCGAGCACGAGGCCCATTAAGCCTGCGCCGATGCCAGGTGCGGCACGAAGCCAGCCGTACGCGATGTCGCCGACGTCGAGTTGTTCTTCGGCGATCACCGGAATCAAGGCGATCGCGCCGCCGAACAACACCGCAAACATGTCGAGTGAGATCGCGGACAAGACGATCGGTGACCGCCGAATGAATCGGAGGCCCTCCAATGCGAGTTTCAACGACGGTCGGTCGGTCAGCCTGGTTGGCGTGACGGCGTAGCCGGTCCGCAGCATCGGTGGAATCGATGCTGCGAAGAGGACGGCAACAGCGAAGTAGGCGAGGTCGGGTCCCACCGTGTAGAGAAATCCAGCGGCGACCGGACCGACGATCGTGGCGAGCACCCTGGTGACTGCAGCCGCCGCGACCAGGTTCGGCAGGAACTCGCGCGTGACAACGAGTGGGGCGATGGCATGACGGGCTGGAATGGCGATGGCGTCGAACGCGCCGAAAACGAGTGGGATCAAGAACATCGGCCATATCGCTGCGTTGGACCCATCCGATACGTCGCCCACGTCTCGGCTGTAGAGGACAAACGCGATGGCGCAGGCGACACGCCCGACCGTCATCAACGCGGTGACGCGCCGTCGGTCGAAACGGTCGGCCACGTAGCCACTGACCATGACGAGCAGTACGGCAGGGATGAACTGCAGGAGCCCGATGATGCCGATCGTCAACGCATCGCCGGTGATGTCGAACGCCTGCTTGAAGAGGACGGCAAGCATCAGCGAGATGCCGGTCGTCGAGAGCGCGCTCGAAGCGAGGTATCGGCGGACCGAGTGATTCTGGAGCAGACCGGTCTCCGCGTCTGCGTTGGTCACTGCGCCAACCTATCCATCGCCTGCGACGCTGCCCGCGGGCGGACGGCGCCGACGGTTTTCATCCGGCTCGCAGATGTGGCGGGTGCGATGGCATCGTGGGCAATGGCCGAATTCGAAGACGTGCTGATTGAGACGCTGGGTGGGATCGACTTCGACCCCGATGAACTGAAGCGTAAGTACCTTGCCGAGCGCGACAAGCGGCTCCGGACCGATGGCAACGAGCAGTACATCGAGGTCACTGGCGACTTCTCCGACTTCGTCGACGACCCGTATGAACGAGCAGCGGATCGCGGGCCTGTGTTCGATCACGTGGATGTGGTGGTCGTCGGCGGTGGCTTCGGTGGGTTGCTGATGGGCGGCCGCTTGCGTGAAGCCGGCTTCAACGACATCCGTTTGATCGAGAAGGGCGGCGACTTCGGCGGCACCTGGTACTGGAATCGCTACCCGGGTGCGATGTGTGACGTCGAGTCGTATTGCTATCTGCCGATGCTCGAGGAGCTCGACTATCTCCCGAAGCACAAGTATTCCTTCGCTCCTGAGATCATGGAGCACTCGAAGAACATCGCCCGCCACTACCGCTTGTACGACAACGCTCTGCTGTCGACTGCGGTCACTCACGTGGAATGGGACGACGACGCCGGTCACTGGGTCATCGATACCGACTGGGGCGACAAGATGACCGCCCGCGTCATCGCCATGGCAAATGGTCCGCTCAACAGGCCCAAGCTGCCGGGTATCGACGGCATCAACGACTACCAGGGCCACACCTTCCACACCAGCCGTTGGGATTACGACTACACCGGCGGAACCAACGAGGGTGGTCTCGATGGCCTCGCTGACAAGCGCGTTGGCATCATCGGCACCGGCGCCACCGCTGTGCAGTGCGTTCCGCATCTCGGTGCGTCGGCCAAGGAGCTGTACGTCTTCCAACGCACGCCGTCGTCGGTTGACGTGCGCAACAACCGCGAGACCCCCGACGACTTCCTCGCAGGGCAAGAGTCCGGCTGGCAGTACCGGCGGATGGAGAACTTCAACAAGCTGGTCACCGGTGCCGACCAGGATGAGGATCTGGTCAACGATGGCTGGACCGACATCATGCGCAATCTCACCGGCATTGCCGCGAAGACTGCGTCGAAGAAGCTCGGTCGGAGGCTCACGCCTGCCGAGCGTGGCGAGCTGATGGAGATGGCCGACTACCGGAAGATGGAGACGGTGCGCCGTCGGGCACAAGAGATCGTCGATGACCCAAACGTGGCCGAGTCGCTCAAGCCGTATTACCGCCAGTTCTGCAAGCG